>NZ_QKSO01000005.1:0-195808 GCF_003234215.1 Curtobacterium sp. MCSS17_006
CGTCGATTTGTCTGAGTGAGGGGGGGTGGGGCGATTCTGCCATGACGGCGTTCGCAGCTGGTAGGTACACCATGTCGGCCACCGCGAGCAGGACAGCGACCAGGACGACGTACGCCCACGCTGCAGCACCGTGCAACGGTGGGAGGACGATCAGGGGCACCGTGGTGAGCGCAGTGAGGATCGCCCCGATGGCGATCAACCGGCCCCGCTGCAGCCCGGCGACTCGCTTGGTACCGTCGTTTCCAGGGCATTCCCCTTTTCTTGGAGATCTGCCGGTGAGGTCAGCCGACGGTCTGGTCGCCGAGGACTGAGAGGAGTTCCAGTTTGTCGTAGGCTTCGCTGCCGGGGGCCGCTGTGTAGACGAGGAGCAGGTGGGACTGCTGCGGGTCCAGCAGTGTCTGGCAGTGCAGGTCGAGCCGCCCGACGCTCGGGTGCACGAAGCGCTTGACGTCGTGCGGGCGCACGCCGACCTCGTGCAACTTCCACAGGCGGCGCAGCTCGGCGCTGGCGGCCAGCGCCTGGTCTGCCAATTGAGCGGCGCGTGAGCCCGTTCCCCGCCGGGTTACCACCTCGCGCAGGTGTGAGGCGTAGAGGCGAGAGAGGAACTCGTGGTCCTCGGAGGCGTAGGTCGACCTCACCTCCGGGTCGGTGAACCATCGGTATCCGAGGCTGCGAGCGGGACCGGAGTACCTCGTGGCGTCGCCCGTCAGTGCTGCACCCAGGCGGGTCTGACGGAGAGTCTCGCCGAGCTCCGTGACGATCTCGGCGGGCGTGTCGACGAGGCGGTCGAGGATGCGCAGCAGTCCTGGGCTGACGTGGTCACTGAGAGCCGCCCCGCGTGCAGGTGGCTGGTGGCCCGCGAGACGGAAGAGGTGATCGCGTTCATCCACGGTGAGGTGGAGGCCTTGCGCGATCGAGGCGACCATCTGCTCTGAGGGGTGGGGGCCGCGTTCCCGCTCGAGCCTCGCGTAGTAGTCCGTGGACATGTTCGCCAGGGCCGCGACCTCTTCGCGGCGGAGGCCTGTGGCGCGCCGTCGGCTGCCGTGGGGCAGACCGACGTCCTGGGGCTGCAGTGCCTCCCGCCTCTGGCGGAGGAACTGCGCGAGTCCTGTCCTGTCGATGGTCACGATGCTCCTCCTGATGTGTGGCTCTCTTTCCTATCGCCTCCTCGCGCTGCGAGCCACGCCTTCCCGGTCCCCCTCTGAGCGGTGCCGGCCCCGGCCCGCCCGGGCTCAGGGGCGGACTAGGAGGTCCTGGTTGCGACAGTCGTCGTCGTCGAGGCTCGTCCCAGAGCCACCGACCCAGGAGGAACACATGGACCAGGCACCCACTACGACGTCCGGACGCGCTGGAGCCGGGAGCGGAGACCCCCTGCCGAGCATCAGCGGACGCACCCGTGACGTGCTCGGCATCCCAGAGCCCGTGGAGCGCTCCACCGTCCGTGCCACCCTCGACCAGGCCCTCGACCGGGTCGGAGGACCTCTCGGGCTCGCCACCGCCGTCGCACCGACGATTGCCTTCGTGGCCGCCGACTCCGTCGCTGGACTCGCACCCGGTGTCATCGCCCTGGCCGTCACTGCTCTGATCACCTGCGGTGTCCGCCTGGCGAGACGGGAATCCCCAGGAGCCGCCGTGGCCGGTCTGGTCGTAGCCGCGCTCTGCGCGACGGTGGCGGCCCTGGTCGGTGAAGCTCGCGCCTTCTTCTTGCCCACGATGGTTCTGCCCGTCCTCTTCGTCACGGCCTACGCGGTCTCGCTCGCCGTGCGGCGCCCGTTGATGGGCCTGATCGTGGGCCCTCTCTCGGGTGGTCCCCGAGGCTGGCGCGAGCAGCGGTCCCTGCGCCGCCTGTACACCGTGAGCACCGTCGTGGGAATGGGCCTCGCCGGCGTGAACCTCGCCGTGCGGATCGTCTTCTACATCGCCGACCAGCCAGCGGCTCTGGCCGTGGTTCAGATCGCGGCGACCTCGGCATTCGCGGCGCACTTCGCCGTCACCCTCGTCCTCGCCCGCCGGGCAGCACGGGTCCTGGTGCCCGCGGCCGTCCGCGCCGGCCGTCCCTGAGCACCTGCCTCACCCACCCACCCTCCGTCACAGACGCACACGCACCACAAGGAGAACACCATGCCTCGTACGCACCACTTCGCCCTGCCCGACCTCACCGGTCGCCACGCCCTCGTCACCGGCGCCAGCGACGGCATCGGCCTCGGCATCGCCCGCCGCCTCGCCGCCGCCGGCGCCGACGTGGTCCTGCCCGTCCGCAACCGCGCCAAAGGGCAGGCGGCCCTCGACCTCATCCGCGCGGAGCACCCCGCGGCCCGCGTATCGCTGCGCGACCTCGACCTGTCCTCGCTGGCGTCCGTCGCCGCCCTCGGCCAGCAGCTCCGGGCGGAGGGCCGGCCGATCCACCTCCTGGTGGCCAACGCCGGGGTCATGACCCCGCCCGAGAGGCAGACGACCGTCGATGGCTTCGAGCTGCAGCTGGGCACGAACCACCTCGGACACGTCGCCCTGATCGGGCACGTGATGCCGCTGTTGATCGACGGAGAAGCCCGCGTCACCTCCCAGATCAGCGTCGCGGCCAGGAGCGGCGCGATCGACTGGACCGACTTCAACGCCGAGGCCGGGTACCACGGCATGCGCGCGTACGGGCGATCCAAGATTGCCTTCGGGCTCTTCGGTCTCGAGCTCGACCGGCGCAGCCGAGCCGCGGGATGGGGCATCACGAGCAACCTCTCCCACCCCGGAGTGGCTCCGACGAACCTGCTGGCCGCACGCCCTGAGCTCCAGCGAGAGCGCAACACGCCCCAAATCGCCGTGATCAGGAGGCTGTCCCGAGCCGGGATCCTCGTCGGCACCGTCGACAGCGCCCAGCTGCCCGCGCTCTACGCCGCTACATCGCCCCTCGCCGTGGGTGGACGGCTGTACGGTCCGACGGGACCGGGCAACCTCGGTGGCGCCCCAGGGGAGCACCCCCTGTACCGTCCGCTGCGCGACCTCGACGACGCCGACCGGGTCTGGCGGGTCTCCCAAGAACTTGCCGGAGTCTCCTTCAGCACCCCCTCCGACGTGATGTGACCGACGACTCGGGCGGCATGCACGACAGCTTCCGGGAACGCTGTTCATCACGGTGGTGCGATCCGGAGTTCAGGGCAATTCGCCCAGGGTGTCGTCACGTCTGTGTTAAGTCGTCGAGCATGTCGCGAAGGCGGCCGAGCTGGCATCGCCGAAGCGAGGCGAGACCGAGGTCCAGTGGGAGGTGCAGCATATGAGCCGATCAGTACGGGCCGCGCTCCGAACCCTGCCGCTTCTCGGAGAAGACTCGTCGGGCCCGCTCGGTTCAGGCTCCTGGCTTCTGGTGCGCTCGGAAACACGATCCACGCTCTGCAAGCCGCCCTCAGAGACACCGAGCCGAACTGAGCTTCCACCACAGCCCGGTTCTGACCGTCCCATAAGCGGATCGCTCACCGAACACCAGGGTGGTCGAACCCGCCCGGCGCGTCTCGCTCGTCCTGCGCCGACAACGGCGCACTAGCGCTACCGGCGTGAGCGGAGCAAGAGCGCCACCCCCACGAGAATCTCCACGACGCCGAACGGCACGAGGATCTGCGGAATCAACGTCGCTTGCGAGCGTGGGTAGAGGAAGAACAGCAAGCTAAAGACGACGATGAACAGGCACCCGCCACCGATCCAGACGAAGCCTTGAGTTCTAGACCGGCGCATGAATTGAACCTAGTCGGGGCGGCGACCTGGTGGCAGCTCGTCGATCGTCTTGAAAGCTGATCGACATCGACATCGGCATCGGCATCTCGGGCGGCCGCAGTCTGGTTGCATCGATGCGCGCGCTCGAGGTCCGTTCGGGGACGCACCCGCCGTCGCCACAGGAGCCGGCTCCTGCTCAAGCGTGTCTCGTAAGCCGATCGGCCACCGGGCAGTGGCAACCAGGACCAAGACTTGGGACGAGTCGGTCAACGCACCGCACCGCCAGTCGCCGTACACCGCCTCGGCTCGGAAGCCTGCGTGCTCGAGCTGATGCTCGAGCTCGCTCGACTCGCGAAAGAACAGGTCCTCTGTGTATGAGAGCTGTTCGCCTGTGTCGGTGAAGGTGTTGTGAGCGACCAGGCGGACGACTCCGGGCGAGATCTCCCGAGCTTCCGACCACTCTTCCAAAGAACCGCTCGTGGTCTCGCGGATGGTGTGCTCCGGCGCGGACCAAGCGCGCCACGCTTCGGCGGCGGGATTCCGACTCTCGAACGCGAGGGTCCCGCCGGGGCGGAGTGCACGGTGAAGATCGGCGAGCGTCCGCTGCCAGTCCCCATCGGGTATGTGCTGCGCGACGTTGCCGGTCATCACGGCGTAGTCGGCGCCGACGTTCGGGAGGTCGCGACTATCACCCAGTACCCACGTCACGCCGTCAGCGCCGGGCCGGCGCTTGGCGTAGTCGAGCATCGTCGTTGAGGGATCGACCCCGACTGCAGACATCCCGGCGTCGGCCATGCTCACGGTGAGTGAGCCGGTTCCGCACCCAAGGTCGATTACGGATCGCGCGGCCATCGACATGCCGAGCGTTCGGTAGAAGTCACTGTCGGCACCGTCAGGGTTGTCTTCGTCGTACAACGCGACGAGACGAGCATCGAGATCCACCATCGGACGAGGCTAAACCAGTCCCGATAGCCGATCGGCTACCGGTCAACGGCTCAGGAAGAGCCCCTCAGCCACGGCCTCGACCCACGGACTTCAGGGAGGATGAGGATCATGCAGGCGAATATCGCGACCGTGACGATCGATGGGCAGGCCCAAGATCGCGATGCTGATCTTGACCATCAGAAGCAGTTCGAGGTGGAAACTGACTCAGGGAACCGTTACATCGTCACCTGCGAAGGTCCGCCGGCGGGACTGCCCTCAGACTGGGAAGTCACGCGCCGAGACGACGGCCGCGTTCTTGGCCATGTACGGCGTATCGATACGGGGTGGCCCGGTTCCTACAGCTATCGCTTCAAGAAAGCGGGTGCGTTCTTCGCCGGCGGCACACAGATGGACCTGTGGAACGCAGTGCAGTCTCTGATGGAGTAGACGAGCTCCGCGTCTTCAATCCGCTCCCGTAGGGCAGATCCGAACCGTCTCGATAGACGGTCCTTCCACGGACCTCGGTGTCCAACTCGGAACTGGACGACCCGCGAGCAGACTCGTGTCGCACATAGGTGGTCCGCTCATCGTCGCAATGAGGGAGCGGCGGATTCTGATGGTCGACGCAACAGATGGTCAATTTGGGGCTGGTTTCAGGGTAGCTGGAGGGCAGTGATGCGGCGCTTCTCGGCGTTGAATCGTTGGGTTGGAGTGTCGTAGTCGAGGCGCTTTCGCGGGCGGTTGTTGAGATCGTTCATCACCGCGGTGACGTGGCTGCTGCTGTGGAGGGCAAGGTTCGTGCCCTTGGGGAAGTACTGCCGGAGGAGCCCGTTGAAGTTCTCGTTCGCGCCGCGCTGCCAGGGGCTAGAACGGTCGGCGAAGAACACGGGGACACCGGTCGTGGCAGTGAGTTGTTCGTGGGCAGCCATCTCGACGCCCTGATCCCAGGTCAGCGACCGTTTCAGGTGCTTGGGGATCGCAGCGAACGCTTCCGTGATCGCGGCGTTGACGCTGCGCGCAGTGTGATCGTTCGGGAGGTTCACGACGATGCCGTAGTGGGTGGTGCGTTCACGGAGGGTGGCCATCGCGGACACGGAGCCGACACCGACGATGAGGTCGCCTTCCCAGTGGCCGGCGGTCTGCTTGTCGGCTGCTTCCGCGGGGCGCTCGGTGATGCTGGCCATGTTCCGGATCCGGGATCCTCGACCGATGGGGTTGTTCCACCTGGTGCGTCGGACTCGACGTCCGGTGCGGAGTTTGCCCGTGTAGCGCTTGTGCAGGCCGGCATCGTCCCGGAGGAGCAGGGCTCGATAGATGGTCTCGTGGCAGATGCGCCTTGCCGCGTCGGTGGGGTAGGTCTTTCGTAGCCAGCCGCTGATCTCTTCCGGTGACCAGAACCGGTTCAGCTTCCGCTGCACCAGCCGTCGAAGCGCGGCATCGGCGACGAGGCGGTGCGGTTTCGGACGGGCGCGTTGGCGCCTGGCGTCATCGTCAGCAAGATGCGGCAAGTAGTCCCCGCTTCCTGTCCGGTGCCGACGGAGCTCGCGACTGATCGTTGACGGGTGCCGGCCCAGACGGACGCTGATCTGGCGAATCGAGAGCCCCAGTCGGTGGAGGTCGGCGATCTGGAGTCGTTCCCGCAGCGCCAGGTAACGTCCCGACGACGCCGGCTCGATAGGGCTCGCTGGCGGGATGCGGTAGCCGGCTCGTTGGCGAATCAGGGTGCCGGAGCGTCGAGACATGCCAAGCAGTCTGCAGGCGTCGGTGTTGCTCATGCCCTGCCGCATCAGCTTCCAGTACTCGTCCTCAACGCCAACGGCTTTTCGCCCTCCCCGCGTCGTCGTCAGTGACAGCTCAGCAACGCGCGCCGAAGCAGCCAACGCCTTGCGCAGCGCCGCCGTGGCGGCGCTCTGGTCGCTGCGGAGTCTGCTCCGCCGTTCCCGCTCGAGCAGGTCAGCGCGCTTCCCGCTCAACCGAAGCGTGACGGCGGCAGATGCGACGGAGCTTCCTTCCCGGAGCTCGTCGAATCGACGTCGTAGAAGCCGGTAGCCGGTCGCGCGGCCCAGCCCGGCTCCGGCCGCGGCAGCATCGACGGATGCGCCTGCGTTGAACGCCGACCAGAACCGGTCCTCGACACTCAGCTCGACGCGCAGATGGTGCCGTCCGTCGAGGTTCAGGCGCGCTTCCCAGGACGCTGCACGGCTGCTCGTCACCCCGACCGTTTCCAGCGCCGCCGCGGGATCATGACCGGCACGGCGCAGCTGCAGATACCGCTCGCGCAGGAACCGGTACCCGGTCTCCTTGCCGATGCCAGCGATTCGGGCGGAAGGTTTGAGACCTCGCCCCTCCGCAATCAGCGCGAGGAACCGGACAGCTTGCGGTGATGACAGAGACAGGTACACGCGGAACACCTCCGAGGAAGGTGTTGCGTCGACCAAGTGAATCCGGGGAGCGCTATGCGGACGACCCAACGACACCCGCCGGAATGACAGAAGCCCACCGAGATCCTCGGTGGGCTTCTGTCGTCGTGTCAGACACGTTTCGGTCGGGCTGACAGGATTTGAACCTGCGACCCCTTGACCCCCAGTCAAGTGCGCTACCAAGCTGCGCCACAGCCCGCGAGTTCCGGAGAACTCAGGACCCCGGAGGATCCTCGCCCGCGTCCGACCGGAGCGCGAGCGACCGGTCCAGCATAGCGGACGTCAGACCCCCTCCGTGCCACGGCGAGTCGGAGCAACGCGACCCGAACCACACGCTCAGCCCGGCCGCACCACCTCGCGCAGCGCCGCCAACCACGGCAACCCGAGCCCGACGAGCAACCCACCGGATCCGTCCGCCGCCAGGTCCCCGATCGTGTCGTCGTACCCGACGAAGATCTTCGAGTCGACGAAGTTGTGCCCGAGCCACTCCCCCATCTCCCAGACCGCCCCGACCGCGAGTCCCGCACACAGCGCGAGCACCGCGACGACCACCCGGCGCTCGGCGTGCGGGGCCGGCACAGCACGCAGGTCGGCGCCGATGACGTAGAGCACCGCCGCGAGCAGCCCCGTCAACACGACGTGCATGAACTTGTCCCACAGGAAGACCGTCGTGTACCACTCGAGCACGCTCGACCACCCGGCGACGAGCACGAGCACGCACACCGCCACGTCGAAGGCGGGCCGCAGCCCGAGCATCCGTGGCACCACGACCCCGAACAGCGCCAGTGCCATGACCGGGAACGCCGTTCCGCCCCACCCGACACTCGCCACGACGACGCTCACGAGCGTCAGCGCCCGCACCACGTCGGCCGCCAGGAACCGCGGCCGCAGGAACGTCGGCCCGAGCGTGCGGATCACGACGCCCACCGCACGACCGCGTGCACGGCGGCGTGGTCGGACGGCCACACGCCTCCCGGCCGCCGGACGTCGACCGCAACGCGGTCCACCTCCGCCTCGGCGGTCACGAGCACCCCGTCGATCCGCCGGCCGCCGACGCGCGGACTCCCGTAGTGCGGGTACGTCCCGTAGGGCTCGCCCACCTGCCTGGAGGCCCGCCCCCAGCTGTCCTCGACACCCGCCTCCGCCAGGGCTCGCCATGGTGCGGAACCGGCGGGGCTGTTCCAGTCGGCCATGACCACGGCGGGCAGGCCGCGCTGCCGGACGATCCGGCCGAGCAGTTCGGCGGACCGCAGCCGGGCCCACGGTGAGGCGACGTCGAGGTGGGTGGCGATCGCCAGGAACCGGACGCCGGTCGCTCGGTCATTGACGACGGCTCCGACGGCGTGCCGGGGGAAGGACGTGGCCCACGACCGAGAGCCGGGGCGGTGGGGTGTGCGGGAGAGCGCCCAGGTGCGACGCTCGACGACGTCGAGGCGGGAGCGCTCGAAGAACAGGCCGACCTGTTCGCCACCGCCACGCGCGCCCCGCCCGGCCAGGACGGGCTCCCAACCCGACCCCAGGCCGGACGTCAGGTCGTCTGCCTGCGTGGGCAGGGCCTCCTGGACGGCGAGGACGGTGGGCGCTTCGGACGTGACGAGCGCGAGGACGGCGTCACGGCGGCGCTCCCAGGCGTCCGGGTGTGTCGGCTGTCGCGGCACGCGGCGACGCACGTTGAGCGTCATGCAGTGCACCTCGGGCGACCGGACCGGTCCGATGAGCGGGCGGTCGTCGGGGTGGTGGGGCATGCCTCCCTTCTACGAGACGACACCCGTCGGATTCCCAGGGACCTCTCCGCCTGGCTCGTATGGTGGCTCGATGCGTTCTCGTTCCACCCCTCGTTTCCTGATCGCGATCGCGGTCTCCGGGCTGCTGCTCGGAGCCGCCGGGTGCACGTCGAGCGGACCGGACACGAGCCGCCCGACCCTGGCGAAGGCCTCGGCCGACACCGTCACGGTGGCCGACGCTGCGGACGCCGCCGCCCGGTCCGTCCGCGTCAGCAAGGCCCTGTTCGCGAGTGCTCCGGGAGCGGTCGTCGCCCGGACCGGCGACACCGACGGGATCCGTGGTGCGGCGAAGGCTGCGGCGAGCGCCCACGTCCCGGTGCTGCTGACCGCAGAGAACACGAGCGCTGCCGTCGCCCGCGAGCTCGACCGGCTCGGCGCCGACTGGTACCAGGCCGAGGGTGACGTGTCGGTCGACACGGACGTCGAACAGCGGCCGGCGCCGGACGGCGGGGACGCGCCGGAGCCGACCCGGGCCTCCCGGCAGGCGACCGTGGTGGTGGCGGACGCGACTGCGGACGCTGCTGCCGTGGCGACCGCGAAGGCCGCCGGCGCTCGCGTCGTGACCATGCCGGAGGGCGTGACGGACCCGGCTGCCGCGCCCGACGTGGTGACGGCGCTGCACGAGCGGGCGAAGCACCCGACCGTCCTGGTCGGCGCGGCGTTCGACGCCCTGCACGACCCGGAGTGGACGGTCCGGGCTGCCGAGGGTGGGTTCCAGCTGCGGAACGGCGGCCAGCGGCCGTTCGACGGGCACCGGTACGTCGCGCTGTACGGGGCTCCCGGGGCGCCGGCGCTGGGCGTGCTCGGCGAGCAGGGTCCGAAGGAGACCGTGCACCGTGCCGAACGGGTGGCGAAGCCGTACCGGGCGGAGTCCGACGAGCTCATGACGCCCGCGATGGAGGTCATCGCGACCGTCGCCGCCGGGGACGCCGGCGCCGACGGCGACTACTCGACCGAGCTGCCGGTGTCGACGCTCGAGCCCTACGTCGACGCCGCGCACGACGCGGACATGCCGGTCATCATCGACCTGCAGCCCGGGCGGTCGGACTTCCTGTCGCAGGCCAAGAAGTACGAGTCGCTGCTGAAGAAGCCCGGCGTGTGGCTGGCGCTCGACCCGGAGTGGCGGCTGACGAAGGACCAGGTGCCGCTCAAGCAGATCGGCAGCGTGTCGGCGTCCGAGGTGAACGAGGTCTCCTCGTGGCTGGCTGCACTGGTGCAGAAGGAAGGGCTGCCGCCGAAGGCCCTGGTGCTGCACCAGTTCCGGCTGTCGATGATCCAGGACCGCTCCGCACTGCAGACCCACCCGGAGCTCGACATGCTCGTGCACGTCGACGGGCAGGGGTCGCAGCCGGACAAGCAGGCGACGTGGAAGGCACTGCACCAGGGCGCGCCGGAGGGGCTGCACTGGGGCTGGAAGAACTTCTACGACGAGGACACGCCCATGCTGACGCCCGCGCAGACCATGCAGCAGGTGCAGCCGACACCGTCGTTGGTCACGTACCAGTAAGCGCGCCCCGTCGCGTTGTCCACAGATAGGAGGCTCGGGTCGGGTTTCGTCGGTCGGTGCTGACAGCATGGGGGCATGTCTGGTCTTGGTGTCGGGTCCACCGCGTCGTCTTCCGTGTCCCCCTCTGCGGACATCGCCGCCGAGGCGCAGCAGGCGCTCGCTGCGCTCACGGGGCGCCCCGACGCGGTGTTCCACCCCGGCCAGCTCGAGGCCATCTCGGCGCTGGTCGAGCACCGGCAGCGCGCCCTCGTCGTCCAGCGCACCGGGTGGGGCAAGTCGGCCGTGTACTTCCTGGCGACGCTGCTGCTGCGCCGACGCGGGGGCGGCCCGACGGTCCTGGTCTCGCCGCTGCTCGCCCTGATGCGTGACCAGGTCGCCGCTGCCGCGCGGCCCGGTGTCCGCGCGGTGTCGATCAACTCCGCGAACGCCCACGAGTGGGGCGAGACCCAGGCGGCCCTCGCCCGTGACGAGGTCGACGTGCTGCTGGTCTCCCCCGAGCGGCTGAACAACCCGAAGTTCCGCGACGAGCAGATGCCGACCCTGATCGCCCGGATGGGGATGCTCGTGGTCGACGAAGCGCACTGCATCTCGGACTGGGGCCACGACTTCCGGCCGGACTACCGCCGACTGGCCGAGCTCATCCGGTCGCTCCCCCACGGCGTCCCCGTCCTGGCCACCACCGCGACGGCGAACGAGCGCGTGGTCGAGGACGTCGCCGAACAGCTCACCGCCGGTCCGGCCGACCCGGTGTTCACCATCCGCGGGTCCCTGGCTCGCAAGTCCCTCCGCCTCGGCGTGCTGACGCTGCCCGATGCCCGTCAGCGGCTCGGGTGGCTCCTCGCGCACCTCGGCGATCTGCCCGGCAGCGGCATCATCTACACGCTGACCGTCTCGGCGGCCGAGGACATCGCACGGCTGCTGCGCGACAACGGGTACGCCGTCCGCGCCTACACGGGGCGCACCGACACCGACGAGCGCGAACAGCTCGAACAGCAGCTCAAGGGCAACGAGCTGAAGGCCCTGGTCGCCACGAGTGCGCTCGGCATGGGGTTCGACAAGCCCGACCTCGGGTTCGTCGTGCACGTCGGAGCGCCCTCGTCGCCCGTCGCCTACTACCAGCAGATCGGTCGTGCGGGTCGTGCGACCGACAACGCCGACGTCCTGCTCCTGCCCGGGCGCGAGGACCGCGAGATCTGGCAGTACTTCGCCAGCGCCTCGATGCCGACCGAGGCCCGCGCCGCCGCCGTGCTCAGTGCCCTGTCCACCGACACCGCGATGTCGACCGTGGCGCTCGAGGGCCTGGTCGACATCAAGCGCTCCACCCTCGAACTCCTGCTCAAGGTGCTCGACGTCGACGGCGCCGTCCGACGCGTCACCGGCGGCTGGGTGTCGACCGGACAGCCGTGGGAGTACGACGCGCCCCGGTACGAGCGGGTCGCAGCGGCCCGTGCTGCGGAGGCAGCGTCGATGCTCGACTACGAGTCCACCTCGGCCTGCCGCATGCAGCTGCTGCAGCAGGACCTCGACGACCCCTCGGCCGAGCCCTGCGGCCGGTGCGACAACTGCGCCGGCGCCTGGTTCCCGACCGCCGTGTCCGACACCGACTCGTCCGGGGCAGCGGCCGCGCTCGACAAGGTCGGCGTCGAGATCGCCCCGCGTGCCCAGTGGCCTTCGGGGATGTCGTCGCTCGGGGTCTCCGTGCGGGGCAAGATCGGCCCGGACGAGCTCGTGCAGCCCGGCCGTGCGGTGGCGCGTCTGACCGACCTCGGCTGGGGCGGTCCCCTGCGTGCGCTGTTCTCGCCGTCCACCCCCGATGCCCCGATCTCGCGCGAGCTCGTCGACGGCTGTGTCCGGGCGCTCAAGGACTGGCCGTGGGAGACCCGGCCGACCGGCGTCGTCGCGATGTCCTCGCGGTCACGGCCCGAACTGGTGGGGTCCCTCGCCCAGGCGCTGTCCACCATCGGGCGGCTGCAGTTCCTCGGCACGCTCGGCCGTGCCGGCGGGACCCCTCGTGGCGACGGTGCGACGAACAGCGCCTACCGACTGTCCGGCGTGTGGGACACCTTCGTGGTCGATCCGTCGCTCGCCGCCGCCCTGCAGTCGCACGAGGGCCCGGTGCTGCTCGTCGACGACCTGGTCGACAGCCGGTGGACGATGACCGTCGCCGGCCGGGAGCTCCGGCGCGCCGGGGCCTCCGCCGTGCTCCCGTTCGCCCTGGCCACGGTCGCGTAGCCCCCGCACCTGTTTTGCGACACTCCACGCGTCGATCGACTCGTGTTCTGTCGCGGAGCCGGTCCACCCGCCGCCGGAGCCCTACCGCCGCGCGGGCTTCGGGAACGTGGCCCGCATGTGGTCGCTCGTCAGCACGTCGCCGATGCCGACCATGAGCACCGAGAACAGGATCTGCTCGATGACCATCCAGAACGGGTAGAGCCCCGGGATCGCCGCGACGATCAGCGTCACGATCGGGAAGATCCGGCTGAACAACCGCAGCCGCTGGTACGCCCAGTAGTACCCGAGCTGTGCCCGCCAGGCGAACACGTAGAGCGTCAGGGTGATGAGCAGCACCACGGTGGACCGGAACCACACCGCCCACGACAGGGACTCCCCCGCGCGGGTCAGCAGCACGGCGACCACGATGGCGGTGAGGCCGACGACGGTCTCCGCGACGAGCAGCCACCGGATCCACCGGAACGAGCGGACGGTGTCGGGGTGTTCGAGCATGTCCTCGCGGATCACGTACCCGGACTGCCGACCTCCGGCCAACCGGTCGAGGCGCAGACGGCACCACACGCGGTCGGCGAGCACACCGAGTCCGTCGTTCTGCTGCGTCACCAGTACATCGTGCCCCATCCCGGCGGTGGCGGCGGACGCGGCACAGCCACGAGCACCCCAACCCCGCACAACCCCGGCCCCGCTCAGTCCGACGGGACGAGTGCCGCGCCGCCCAGCACGGTGCCGGTGTCGGCGTCGAGCAGGACCAGGGAACGGACCTCGTCGGGCAGTGACCACGGATCGCTGAGCACGACGGTCAGCCCCTGTTCGACCCCGGCGGCCTGGAACAGGTCGTAGGACTCCCCGGCGGGTGTCCACACCGGCTTCGCGCCACCGCGCACCGTCCCCGCGGACAGCACGACGTCGACCGGGCCGTCCCCGCCGGTCTCCAGGTGGTCGATCTCCACCGCGAGGGTCTCGTCGCCCGTGTTCCCGGCGATCCGCACGTGCCCGGAGGCCGCAGCCCCGATGCCGACGATGTCACCGGAGACCGGCGGGACGCGGCGCCACCACGGGTCGATGGGCGAACCGTCGACCGGACGGACGGGTTCGGGCTCGATCGGTTCCTCGAGGCCGTTGGACGGCGGCAGTCGGACGTCGGGCGACTGCGCCGGCTCGGAGGGCACGGAGTCGGCACGGGTGACCGAGTCGCCGTCGTCCGGTGCGTGCGAGATCGTCCACAGGGACACCGACCCCACGACGACCACACCGACGAGGACACCCACCAGGGCGAGCCGACGTCGGTCCGCTGCCCACGGCCCGGTACCCACGCCCCCATGATGCCGCACCGGCGCGCCGGACCGGCCCCGGGCCTCCAGGCCGAACGCGAACGCAGAACGCGCCCCGACGGATCGAGGCGCGTTCTGCGTGACGGGTGGGAGCGCTCAGCGCTTCCGGCGCTCGCGCACCCGCATGTTGACGTTGATCGGCGTGCCGGAGAAGCCCCAGACCTCGCGGAGGCGACGCGTGATGAAGCGTCGGTACTGCGGGTCGAGGAACGCCGACGTGAAGAGCACGAAGGTCGGCGGCTGGCTCGACGCCTGGGTCCCGAACAGGATGCGGGGCTGCTTGCCGCCGCGCACGGGGTGGGGGTGTTCCTGCACGAGCTCTGCGATGAAGGCGTTGACCTTGCCGGTCGGGATGCGGGTGTCCCACGACTCGAGGGCGGTCTCGAGCGCCGGCACGAGCTTCTCGAGGTGACGGCCGGTGCGGGCGGAGATGTTCACGCGCGGGGCCCAGGCGACGTGCGCCAGGTCCTGCTCGATCTCGCGCTCCAGGTAGCGGCGGCGCTCGTCGTCGAGCAGGTCCCACTTGTTGTAGGCCAGCACGAGGGCACGGCCGGACTCGAGGACGAGGTCGATGATGCGGAGGTCCTGCACGGACACCGGCTCGGTGACGTCGAGGACGACGACGGCGACCTCGGCCTTCTCGAGCGCGGCGGTGGTGCGGAGCGAGGCGTAGAAGTCGGCGCCCTGCTGCATGTGCACGCGCTTGCGGATGCCGGCGGTGTCGACGAAGCGCCACACCTTGCCGCCGAGCTCGATCTGCTCGTCCACCGGGTCGCGGGTGGTGCCGGCGATGTCGTTCACGACGACCCGCTCTTCACCGGCGGCCTTGTTGAGCAGCGAGCTCTTGCCGACGTTCGGGCGGCCGAGGATGGCCACGCGGCGGGGGCCACCGACCTCCTGCTTGGCGACGGCCGAGGTGTCGGGCAGCGTCTTGATGATCAGGTCGAGCAGGTCCGCGACGCCACGGCCGTGCAGGGCCGACACCGGGTGCGGCTCGCCGAGCCCCAGGTTCCAGAGTTCGTAGGCGTCGAGTTCACGGCGCTCGTCGTCGGCCTTGTTCGCGACGACGATGACGGGGCGGTCGGTGCCGCGGAGCATCTTGACGACGTGCTCGTCGGTGGCGGTGATCCCGACCGTGACGTCCACGACGAACAGCACGGCGTCGGCGAGGTCGATCGCGACCTCGGCCTGCGCGGCGACGGAGGCGTTGATGCCCTCGGCGCCGGGCTCCCAGCCGCCGGTGTCGACGAGCGTGAAGCGCTTGTCGTTCCAGTCGGCCTTGTAGCTGACACGGTCGCGGGTGACGCCGGGGACGTCCTGCACGACGGCCTCACGACGACCGAGGATGCGGTTGACGAGCGCGGACTTGCCGACGTTCGGGCGGCCGACGATCGCGAGCACCGGGTAGGCGGGCAGGTAGTGGACGCCGTCCTCGCCGACCTGACCGGCCTCGAGCAGGGCGAGGTCCTCGTCCTCGAGGTCGTACTCCTCGAGTCCGGCGCGGAGCGCGGTCGCGCGCTGCTCGGCCTCGGCCTCGTCGAGTCCGGCGAGCCGCTCGCCGAGGGCGTCGTCGTACCGGGGGAAGTCGTCGTTGTCCGGGTTGTCCAGCTGAGCCATCTTGGGTTCCTCGCGAGCGGCCGGGGCCGCGGTGTCGGTGGCCGTTGCCGGCCGGGGCCGGGGGTCCGGCCGTGGTGTGACCAGGCGGCCGAGGCCGTCCGGTCGTGCGTCAGTGCGTGGCCGCGCGGGCCAGGTCGACGACCGCCTGCACGGTCTGGTCGAAGTCGAGGTCGGTGGAGTCGAGCGTCGTGACGCCGTCGGCGGCGTTCATGAAGTCGACGACCTTCGCGTCCGCCGCGTCGCGACGAGCGAGTGCTGCGGAGGTCTCGGCGGCCGACTGGGTCGTGACCTCTGCCGAGCGTCGGGCCATTCTAACGGACTCGTCGGCCGTCAGCAGGATCCGGACCTCGGCATCGGGTGCGACGACCGTGGTGATGTCCCGGCCCTCGGTGATGATGCCCGGGGCGTCGGTCTTCCGCATGACGTTGCGGAACAGCTGGACCAGGCGCTTCCGGACGTCCGGGAGCTTGGCGATGTGGGCGACCGCGCCGGTGACGTCGGGGGTGCGGATGGCCTCCGTCACGTCGGTCTCCCCCACCTTGACGTAGTAGTCGTCGGGGTCGGTCCCGATGGCGTAGTCGAAGGTGTCCCAGCTCGCCAGGACCGCCGCGGCGTCGTCGAGGTCGACCCGCTGCTGCAGGGCGTGCCACGCGAGCGCACGGTAGGCGGCGCCGGTGTCCTGGTAGCCGTAGCCCAGGGCGCGGGCGGCCGCACGGGAGACGCTCGACTTGCCGCTGCCGGCGGGGCCGTCGACCGCGATGACGATCTTCGCCACGTAGGCGCCGTCGGCCAGGCCGGACGGCATCGGGGCGCTGGTCGAGCCGGGCTCCCCGCCGGGCTCACCGAGGCCGCCGGCCGGGCCCCCGAGTGCGCCACCGTCGCCGCTGCCGCTGAGCGGGCCGCCGGCACCGCCCTGGCCCGGGGTCGGGAGGCCGGTGTCGGGCCCGTCCGGTCCGCCGGTCACACCGGAGTCGTTCGTCGCTGCGTTCGTGTCGTCGTTCAGGCCCATGCTGCTGCGATCCTCCATCCGCGCCCCTCGAGTTCCTCGACGAGTCGCTGTTCCTGCTCGGGCAGCACCGACACCTCGACGATGCCGATCTGTGCGCCCGGTGAGTGCTCGAGGCGCATGTCCTCGAGGTTGATGCCGATCTCCCCGATGAACGTCAGGAGTGCGGCGATCTGCCCAGGGGTGTCGTCGACCAGGACGACCACCTGGGCGAAGCGCTTGGTGGTGCCGTGCTTGCCGGGGAGCCGTTCGACCCCGCGGTTGCCGTCGGCGATCGTCTCGGCGATGGTGCGCGGCGAACCGGCACCGTCTGGGTCGCCGAGCGCGTCGATCACGCGGGACAGGTCGTCGCGCAGGTCGGTGAGCACCGGCCGGATGTGCCCGGCGTTCGCTCCGATGATCTGCACCCAGAGCCCGGGGTCGCTCGCGGCGATCCGGGTGACGTCGCGCACGCCGCCGCCAGCCAGGCCGAGCGACCCGTCGGGGGCGTCCCGCAGGCGCGAGGCCATGAGGGTCGACACGAGCTGCGGCGCGTGCGAGACGTACGCCACGGCGAGGTCGTGCGACTCCGGGTCCATCGGCACGACGGTGGCGCCGACGTCGAGCGCGAGGTCCTCGACCACCGCGGCACGCTGGTACGTGATGCCGTCGTGCCCGGCGATGACCCAGGGGCGGCCGACGAACAGGTCGGCGCGGGCGGCGGTCGGACCGCTGCGCTCGCGTCCGGCCATCGGGTGCGACCCGATGTAGCGGGAGACGTCGGCCCCGGCCGCCACCAGGGCGGCGAGCGGCCCGGACTTCACGCTGGCGACGTCGGTCACCACGGCGTCCGGGTGGGCGGCGAGCTCGCGCTCCACCACCGTCGCCACGACGTCCGGCGGCACCGCGACGACGACGAGCTCCGGCTGGTCGCCGGCAGCCGGTCGACGCCCGGCGCCGTAGTCCACGGCGAGCGCCAGCGCGGCGGGCGAGACGTCGTCGAGGACGACGTCCACGCCCTTCTCACGCAGGGCGAGACCGATCGAGGCGCCGAGCAACCCGGCACCGACGACCCGGACCGGGCCGCGCAGACGGCGGTCGATGTCGGTCGGGGTCACGTCGGTCACCGGGCAAGCCTACCGATCGAGGCTCGGGCATCGGTCGATGCCCGAGCGTCGGGTTCGGTCAGTCCGCCGACTCGTCCTCGTACTCGTCGTCGTCCTGGTCGAGCGCGACGTCGCGGTCGTCACGAGCGGACGGCTTCGCGTCACGGACGGTGCTGAGCAGCTTGCCGACCTCGACCGTGCCGAGCTCGCGCATCTTGCCCGGCGGCAGGCTGCCCAGGTGCAGCGGTCCGAACGACCGGCGGACGAGTTCGAGGACCGGGTGGTCGACGGCCTCGAGCATGCGACGGACGATGCGGTTGCGGCCGGAGTGCAGCGTGATCTCGACGAGCGACTCACCCCGCGAGGACTCGAGCAACCGCACCTTGTCGGCCTTGATCGGACCGTCCTCGAGCTCGACGCCCTCGGTCAGGCGCTGCACCACGGCGGGGTTCACGTTGCCGTGGACCTTCGCGATGTACGTCTTCTGCACGCCGAACGACGGGTGCGCGAGCACGTGTGCCAGGTCGCCGTCGTTCGTCAGGACGAGCAGCCCGGAGGTCTCGGTGTCGAGACGGCCGACGTTGAACAGGCGCTCCTCGTAGCGGTCCACGAACTCGGTCAGGTCGCGGCGACCGCGCTCGTCCTGCAGGCTCGAGACGACACCGGTCGGCTTGTTCAGCACGATGTAGCGCCGCGACGAGTCGATCTGCACGGGCACGCCGTCGACGCTGATCGCGTCCTTCTCGGGGTCGACGCGACGCCCGAGGGCGTCCACGACCTCGCCGTTGACCGTCACGCGGCCCTCGACGATCAGGTTCTCCGCGACCCGGCGGGATGCGACGCCGGCAGCGGCGATCACCTTCTGCAGGCGCTCACCCTCTGCCTGGAGGCTCGGCTCGGCCCCGGCAGGAGCCGTTCCGTCCGCCGCGTCCCAGTCCTCGATGATCGGCCGTTCGGGCGTGCCCTCGGCCGGGTTGCCCCGGTCGTCGCGCTGCCCGCTCGGCTTCGGCGTGGTGCGGTCGCTGTTGCGGACGCTCGTGGTGCCGCCGACGTAGCGGCGGCCGTTGTGCCAGACGCGGCTCTGCTGGCCGTCGGGAGTCCGGCGGTCGTCGCGCCGGTCGTCGCGGGGAGCGGAGCTGCCACGGTCGTCGCGACCCCGGTACCCACCGCGGTCGTCGCGGGGAGCGGAGCTGCGGTCGTCGCGACCCCGGTAGCCGCCTCGGTCGTCACGCGGAGCCGAAGCACCACGGTCTTCACGGCCGCGGTACCCACCGCGGTCGTCACGCGGGGCGGAGTTGCCGCGGTACCCACCGCGGTCGCCACCACCGGACCGGTCGTCGCGACCCCGGTAGCCGCCTCGGTCGTCGCGCGGGGCCGGAGCCCCACGGTCGTCACGGCCGCGGTAGCCACCACGGTCGTCACGCGGAGCCGAGTTGCCGCGGTACCCACCACGGTCATCGCGGGGTGCCGAGCTCCCGCGGTCGTCGCGACCCCGGTACCCACCACGGTCGTCACGCGGAGCCGAGCCCCGGTAGCCACCACGGTCGTCACGCGGAGCCGAAGCCCCACGGTCGTCGCGACCCCGGTACCCACCGCGGTCGTCACGCGGAGCGGAGCTGCCACGGTCGTCGCGGCCGCGGTACCCACCACGGTCACCGCCACCGGAACGGTCATCGCGACCCCGGTAGCCGCCACGGTCATCACGCGGCGCCGAAGCCCCGCGGTACCCACCACGGTCGCCACCGCGGTCGTCACGCGGAGCCGAGTTGCCGCGGTACCCACCACGGTCGCCGCCACCGGCACGGTCGTCCCGGCCCCGGTACCCACCACGGTCGTCACGCGGACCCGAAGCCCCGCGGTACCCACCACGCTCGCCGCCGCGGTCGTCGCGCGACGGGTACCCGCCACGACGGTCGTCGTCACGCGGCGGGCGTGCGCCCCCGCGGTCGTCGCGACCGTACCCGCCGGAGCGGCCACCGGCACTGGAGCCGGCCCCACCGCGTCCGCCGGCCGGGCGGCCGGAGCGATCCG
The DNA here is from genome assembly GCF_003234215.1 of Curtobacterium sp. MCSS17_006. Classification (NCBI taxonomy): domain Bacteria; kingdom Bacillati; phylum Actinomycetota; class Actinomycetes; order Micrococcales; family Microbacteriaceae; genus Curtobacterium; species Curtobacterium sp. MCSS17_006. Next base: position 19,637 of record NZ_QKSO01000005.1, read on the forward strand.
GGCCTCCCGAGCGTCCGTTGCGGTCGTCTCGGTCTCGGGGCGCGCCGCGCCCCCGGTCGTCAAACCCTGCCATCGGGGATCCCTTCGTTCTGCTCGAAGCCGTCCGCACCGTCGTCCAGGAGGGGCGAGATGAGCGGCAGCTCGTCGAGCGAGTTGATGCCGAGCTGCTGCAGGAGCAGGTCGGACGTGACGTAGTTGATGGCGCCGGTCTCGGCGTCGGTGAACGACTCCTCGATGAGGCCGCGTGCCACCAGGGTTCGGACGACGCCGTCGACGTTGACGGCGCGGATCGCAGCGATCTGCGAGCGGGTGATCGGCTGCTTGTAGGCGACGACCGCGAGGGTCTCGAGTGCGGCCTGCGACAGCCGCGAGGGGCGCTCGGCCTCGACGAACTGCTCGACCACGGGGTCCAGGTCGGCGCGGACGTAGAAGCGCCAGCCGCCACCGACCTCGCGCAGTTCGAAGCCACGGCGGATCGTGCCGTCGACGCCGTCGAAGTCGGCGACCAGGCGTTCGATCGCCTGGCGGACGGCGGGGACGGGCGAACCGACCGCAGCACCGAGGGCGACGAGCGACTGCGGCTGGTCGGCGATCATCAGGATGGCCTCGAGCTGGCGGTCGATGGGGATGGCGGGGTGGGCCTCGGACGCGGCGCGCTCGTGGATCTCGCGCTCGATGGCGCGGGCGTCGGCCATCTCGTCAGCGCCGCCGGGTTCGGCGCTGGACGTGTCGTGCACGTCATCCGTCATAGTCGGCTCCCAGGTTCGCGAGGCTCTCGTCGGACCAGTCCTCGGCGGTCCACCGCAGTGTCAGCTCCCCGAGCGGCTCGAGCTGCTCGAACGAGATCGACGCGTTCCGGTACAGCTCGAGGATCGCGAGGAAGCGAGCCACCACGATACCCGTCTGGTCGACGCCCGCGACCAGTTCACGGAACGAGACGCCCTCACCATCGCGGGTGCGGAGGATCGAGACGACGATCGCGGCCTGCTCGCGGATGCTGATGAGCGGGGCGTGCAGGTGGTCGAGGCCGACGGTCGGGATCTCCCGCGGGGCGAAGGCCAGCGCGGCCAGTGCGGCGAAGTCCTGCACCGAAAGGGTCCAGACGAGCTCCGGCGTCCGCGCGCGGAACCGCTCCTCGAGCCGGACGCTGCGGACGTGCCGGCGCGATTCGACGCCCCAGCGCTCCCCGAACCAGTCGGCGGCCTGCTTGAACGCGCGGTACTGCAGCAATCGGGCGAACAGCAGGTCGCGGGCCTCGAGCAGGGCGACGTCCTCGGCGTCCACGAGCTCACCCTGGGGCAGCAGCCCGACGATCTTCAGGTCGAGCAGGGTCGCCGCGACGACCAGGAACTCGCTGGCCTCGTCGAGCTCGTCGGCGGACTCGGCCTGCCGGACGTACTGGATGAACTCCCCCGTCACGGCACCGAGCGACACCTCGGTGATGTCGAGCTCGTGCTTCGTGATGAGCGACAGCAGGAGGTCGAACGGTCCGTCGAAGTTGGCGAGCCGGACCCGGAACCCCGCGTCAGGCGACGGCGCCACGCTGGACGAGCTCTCGTGCGAGCTGCCGGTAGGCGTGGGCGGCAGGGTGGTCCGGCGCGGTCTGCGTGATCGGGCGTGCGGACACCGTGGCGTCCGGGAACTTCACGGTGCGGCCGATGACGGTGTCGAGCACGCGGTCGTCGAAGGTGTCGACGACCCGCTCCATGACCTCGCGCGAGTGCAGCGTGCGCGAGTCGTACATGGTCGCCAGGATGCCGTCGAGCTTGAGCGCCGGGTTGAGACGGTCGCGCACCTTGTCGATCGTCTCGATGAGCAGGGCGACACCGCGGAGCGCGAAGAACTCGCACTCGAGCGGGATGAGGACGCCGTGTGCCGCGGTCAGGGCGTTCACGGTGAGCAGGCCGAGCGACGGCTGGCAGTCGACCAGGATCACGTCGTAGTCGTTCGCGACCTTGCGCAGCACGCTCGCCAGGATCTGCTCGCGTGCGACCTCGTTGACCAGGTGCACCTCGGCCGCGGACAGGTCGATGTTCGCCGGGATGACGTCGAGGCCGGGGGTGTTCGTCGGCTGGATGACCTGGTTCGGGTCCTTCACGGCACCCATGAGCAGGTCGTACACGGTGTGGATGTCGTGCGTCCGGACGCCGAGGCCCGCGGACAGCGCACCCTGCGGGTCGAAGTCCACGGCCAGGACCTTGCGGCCGTACTCGGCGAGCGCGGCGCCCAGGTTGATGGCGGTCGTGGTCTTGCCGACGCCGCCCTTCTGGTTGCAGAGCGCGATGATGCGGGCGGGTCCGGTGCTGTCGAGTTCCTCGGGCACGGGGAAGTCCCGGACGGGACGCCCCGTCGGACCGTGGGTGGTCGCGCCGGTGGGGTTGGTCGTCGGGTTCGGGCTCACCCCGTCATCGTACCGGCGACCTCGGGCTGGGCCGGGTCGCACCGCCGCGGGACCGCAGCGCTGCTGCTCGTCAGGCAGCGCGCAGGGCGACGCGCATGCTGTCGACCCGCTCCGCGATCACGGGGTCGGTCGACCACCGCTGCTGCAGCCGACCGACGAGCTCGCCGACCTGCTCGCGGTCGAGCCCCGGGTGCAGCGCCAGTCCCACCGTCAGCTCCGGCCCGGCGAACCGGCCGACCGGGTCGCCCGGCGCGAGTTCGACACGGGCGACGCTGGACTCCCCCTCGACCGAGGCCGCGAAGGCGCGAGCCACCTCGGGGTCCTCGAAGCACGGCGTCCACGGCAGGTCCTGCCCGAGCGCCCACACCGCCGGACGTCGCAGCACGAACTCGGTCGGCGACTTCGGGTCGAGCACGACGAGCTGGGTGTCCTCGCTCGCCGCGGCCATCGCCACACGGCGGGACTCCACCGGCACCGGACGCGCGTCCGGGTCCCACGCGTGCATGGCGTCCACCGAGGTGAACGCCGGCATCACGCTGCGACCGTCCGGACCGGCGACCGTCACGATCGAGAGTTCCTGGGTCTTGTCGACGAGCTTGCCCTGATCGGTCTCCCCCACGTCACCGGCCTCGGCGATGAGCGGGATGAGCAGCCGGGCGGTCCGGAGCGACTCGACGATCGCCGCCTGGGAGGCACCGTCGGCGATCGCACCGATGGCCGCGACCACCGCGGGGTCGGCGAGTCCGTCGTCGTCGGCGAACGCGGTGTCGTGGTGGTCGAACGTGCGGCCTTCCCACGAGAAGCCCGCCGAGTCCGCTGCCCCGCCGGGGGTGTGCGCGTCGTCGGCGTCCGGCCCGGTGCCACGGCCGTTCGAGATGTCCGCCACGGGGTTACTCGGAGGCGATGTCGAGTGCGGCCGGCAGCGTGAACGCCCCGGAGTACAGCGCCTTGCCGATGATCGCGCCTTCGAGCCCGTACGGCACGAGTTCGCGGAGCGCACGGAGGTCGTCGAGCGTCGAGATCCCGCCGGAGGCCACCACGGGCTGGTCGGTCCGGTCGCACACCTGGCGGAGCAGTTCGACGTTGGGGCCCTGCAGCGTGCCGTCCTTGGTGACGTCGGTCACCACGTAGCGGGCGCACCCGGCGGCTTCCAGCCGGTCGAGCACCTCCCACAGGTCACCGGCGTCCTCGGTCCAGCCGCGGCTCGACAGCGTGGTGCCGCGGACGTCCAGCCCGACGGCGATCTGCTCGCCGTACTCACCGATCACCCGCGCGGCCCAGTCGGGGTTCTCGAGCGCCGCGGTGCCGAGGTTCACGCGCGCCGCACCGGTCGCCAGTGCCGCTTCGAGCGAGGCATCGTCGCGGATCCCGCCGGACAGCTCGACCGAGACACCCTCGACCTCGCGGACGGCGTGCGCGATCACGCGGCGGTTGTCGCCACGACCGAAGGCCGCGTCGAGGTCGACGAGGTGGATCCACTCGGCGCCCTGGTCACGCCAGGTCCGGGCAGCGGCGACGGGGTCGCCGTAGCCGGTCTCGCTCCCCGCCTCGCCCTGGGTGAGTCGCACGGCCTGTCCGTCGACGACGTCGACAGCCGGCAGCAGGACGAGGGGCGGGGTGTCGGTGAGGTCGGTCATGGTCCTGTCGGTTTCGTTGCGGTGGAGAAGGGGCTGCGGACAGCCGGGAGGCCCGGTGCGCGTCCGGCACGGCCGTCGCGCCCGGCACCGGCCGGGTTCAGAGCGAACGCACCCAGTTGGAGAGCAGGCGGATGCCCGGCTCGCCGGACTTCTCGGGGTGGAACTGCGTGGCGGTGAGCGGCCCGTTCTCGACCGCGGCGATGAACGGCTGCCCGTGCTCCGCCCAGGTCAGACGCGGCGCGCGGAACGGCCCGTACGCCTCGAGCGGGAAGTCGGTCACGCCGTAGGAGTGCACGAAGTAGAAGCGCTCGTCGTGCAGCCCGTCGAACAGCACGGAGTCCTCGGGCGCCTGCACGGTGTTCCAGCCCATGTGCGGCAGCACCTCGGCCTGGATCTCCTGCACGGTGCCGGGCCACTGGCCGAGCCCTTTGACGTCGGCACCACGCTCGATGCCCCGCGAGAACAGGACCTGCATGCCGACGCAGATGCCGAGCACGGGTCGCCCGCCGGCCAGACGGTGGTCGACGATCTCGCCGCCCTGCACGCCCTCGAGCTGGTCGATCACGGCGGCGAACGCCCCGACGCCGGGGACGAGCAGGCCGTCGGCCTTGAGTGCCGCCTGCTTGTCCGAGGTCAGGGTGACCTCGGCGCCGGCGCGCTCGAGTGCCTTGGCTGCGGAGTGGACGTTCCCCGACCCGTAGTCGAGGACGACGACGTTCGGCTTGGCGGTTGTCACAGGGCGCCCTTCGTGGAGGGGATGCCGTCGACGCGCGGGTCCAGCTCGACCGCCTTGCGCATGGCTCGGGCGAACGCCTTGAACTCGGCTTCGGCGATGTGGTGGGGGTCGCGGCCCTCGAGCACGCGGACGTGGACGGTGATGCCGGCGTTGAACGTGATCGCCTCGAACACGTGGCGGACCATCGAGCCGGTGAAGTGGCCACCGATGCGGTGGAACTCGAAGCCCGCGGGCTCGCCGGAGTGCACCAGGAACGGACGCCCGGAGACGTCGACGACGGCCTGGGCCAGCGCTTCGTCCAGCGGGACCAGGGCGTCGCCGTACCGGCCGATGCCGGAGCGGTCGCCGAGGGCCTGCTTGATCGCCTGTCCGAGCACGATGCCGGTGTCCTCGACCGTGTGGTGCACGTCGATGTCGGTGTCACCCGTCGAGCGCACCCGCAGGTCGATCAGGGAGTGCTTGCTGAACGCGGTCAGCATGTGGTCGAAGAACGGGACGGAGGTCGAGATCGACGAGGTCCCGGTGCCGTCCAGGTCGAGCTCGAGTTCGACACTCGATTCGCTCGTCGAACGGCTGATCGAGGCGGTGCGGGCGGTCATGCCTCAACCCTAACCGGCGGCTGCTCGGCGGCGACCTGCCGCATGGCGTCGAGGAACGCGGTCGTCTCGGCTTCGGTGCCCGCACTCACCCGCAGGTGGTTCGGGATCCCGAGGTCGCGCACGATGACGTCGCGCTCGAGCAGCGCCTCGAACGCGGCGCTCGGGTCGGCGACACCGCCGAACAGGACGAAGTTCGACCAGGTCTCGTAGGTGCGGTACCCCATCGCCCGCAGCTCGGTGACCATGCGGTCGCGCTGCCCCTTGATGTCGTCGACCATCGCCAGCATCTCGGGGGCGTGCCGGAGTGCCGCGATCGCGGCCGCTTGAGTCAGCGCGGACAGGTGGTACGGCAACCGGACCAACCGGACGGCGTCGACGACGGCCGGGTGCGCGGCCATGTAGCCGACCCGGGCACCGGCGAACGCGAACGCCTTGCTCATCGTGCGGGAGACCACCAGGCGCTCACGACCGGGCAGCAGCGTGAGGGCGCTCGGGGCGTCGGTCGGCATGAACTCGGCGTACGCCTCGTCCACCATCACGATTCCGTCGGTCGCGTCGTAGGCGGCCGCGATCGTCTCGATGTCGAGCGGGGTGCCCGTCGGGTTGTTCGGCCCGCACAGGAACACGATGTCCGGCTGGTGCGCACGGATGGCTGCCACGACGGTCTCGGGTGAGATGCGGAACTCGTCGTCCCGCTGGGCCGGGATCCACGTGGTGCCGGTGCCCGACGCGAGGATCGAGTGCATCGAGTACGTGGGCGGGAACCCGAGCACCGAGCGACCGGGGCCGCCGAACGCCTGGAGGAGCTGCTGCAACACCTCGTTCGACCCGTTCGCCGCCCAGAGCTGCTCGGCGGTCAGGTCGTGCCCGAGGTAGTCGGCGAGCGACTGCCGGAGCTCGGTGAACTCGCGGTCCGGGTAGCGGTTGACCGTCAGCAGGGCCAGCCGGATCGACTCGACGATGTCGGCAGCGACGTCGTCCGGAACGGGATGCGTGTTCTCGTTGACGTTGAGCTGCACGCGGACGTGCTTCTGCGGGGCGCCGTACGGGCTCTGCCCGCGCAGGTCGTCTCGGATCGGGAGGTCTTCGAGCGTGAATGCCACCGATCCATCGTAGGCCGCTGTCACCCTGCGACGACCAGCCGTCTGGACGGCGCTGCCCGAGTGGCTACTCGCCGTCGGTGTACTTGGTGGGGATGGCGATCTCTTCGCCGGCCTGCAGCGCGGAGCCGTCGAGCGCGTTGAGGCTCACGACGTCCTGCACGAAGTCACGCGGGTCCGAGTTCGGCGCGGTCTGCTCGGCGAGCTGCCAGAGCGTCTCGCCGGGCTGGATCGTCACGGTCTCGAACTGGGTGCGGGCGCCGCCGGCGGTGGCGTCTCCGGCGGAGGCCTGCCCGCCGTTCAGCACGCCGAGGGCGACGACGATCAGGAGCGGGAGCGCGGCGAGCGTCGTGAAGACGATGCGGCCGCGACGCGTCAGACGCAGGCGGGTACGCACGGCGGGCGCCGCGGTGCGCTGGATGTCAGCGATGGCGATGGTGCTCATGTCGTTCTTGCCTTCCCGTTCGGTGGAACCGAAGTCGTGTACCGAACATAGTTTCGAATCAGACGACGCACAAGTCCTGGGAGTGGATTTCTGCGGGGTTTTCTTGCGACACGCTCGAACAGGTGTTTGTCCGGCCCTGGCTGGTCGGATACTGTTTCGATCGACTGGGACAAGCCTGACGGGGACCACCGACATTCCCGCCGCGGCCGGACCGGCACCGACGAAAGCGAGACGACGTGGTGGACGAACTGCGGGGCCAGAAGCCGCTGACGCCGAAGCAGCAGGCGATCTTCGACGCGATCCGTGCGTCGATCGCCTCACGGGGCTACCCGCCGAGCATGCGCGAGATCGGCGACGCCGCCGGGCTCTCCTCGCTCTCCAGCGTCTCCCACCAGCTCGGCCAGCTCGAGCTCGGTGGCTGGATCCGCCGCGACCCGAACCGCCCGCGCGCGCTCGAGGTCCTGGTCGACGAGCCGTCGTCCGACGTCGGCGGACCGGACATCGACGCCACCACGCTCGTGCCGCTCGTCGGACGGATCGCCGCCGGTGTCCCGATCACCGCCGAGCAGCACGTCGACGAGATCATCCCGCTCCCCCGACAGCTCGTCGGCACCGGCGAGCTCTTCATGCTCAAGGTCGTCGGTGAGTCGATGATCGACGCCGCGATCTGCGACGGCGACTGGGTCGTCGTCCGGTCGCAGCAGACCGCCGAGAACGGTGACATCGTCGCGGCCATGCTCGACGAAGAGGCGACGGTCAAGGTCTTCCGCCAGCGCGACGGTCACACGTGGCTGCTGCCGCGCAACTCCGCCTTCGAGCCGATCCTCGGCGACGCGGCCTCGGTGCTCGGCAAGGTCGTCGCGGTGCTCCGCTCCCTCTGACCTCTGCTCGCGACTCGCGCTGCACCGACGCGAGACGCCGTCGTCACCGAACGACGCCCCCTGCACGACGAAACGCCGCCGGATCCGGCGGCGTTTCGTGTGTTCCGGGGCGTCTCGGCGACGTGACGGCGTCCGGCGGACCCGTCACGGGCCTCCAGGCCGCGCGGCAGCGCTCCCCAGCGCCAGCGCCTGTCGGAGGTGACCGTCAGACGGTGGGGACCGGCGTGACCACGTAGGGCTCGAGCTCGGAGACCTGCCGCTGGAAGACGCGCACCCGCAGGCGCGTGCCGTCCTCGACGTAGTCGACGGACTCGACCGAGCCGGTGTCGTGCAGCGACGACACCAGGTCGCCGCGGTCGTACGGCACGACGATCGTCAGGTCGACGTCGGGCTCGGGCAGGCGGTCCTCGATGACGCCGAGGAGCTCCGGGATGCCCTCGCCGGTGCGCGCCGACACGAACACCGCGTCCGGCACGAGTCCGATGAGCACGAGGCGCTGCGCGTCGTCGATCAGGTCGGCCTTGTTGAAGACGACGATCTCCGGGATGTCACCCGCACCGACGTCGCCGATGACCTCGCGCACGGTGGACAGCTGCGCACCGGGATCGGGGTGCGAGCCGTCGACCACGTGCACGATGACGTCGGCGTCGCCGACCTCTTCGAGGGTGGAGCGGAAGGCCTCGACGAGCTGGTGCGGCAGGTTGCGGACGAAGCCGACCGTGTCGACGAACGTGAACTCCCGGCCCTTGGCGCTCTCGGTCCGACGGACGGTGGCGTCCAGCGTCGCGAACAGCTGGTTCTGCACCAGCACGCCCGCGCTCGTCAGCCGGTTGAGCAGCGACGACTTGCCGGCGTTGGTGTAGCCCGCGATCGCGACGCTCGGCACCTCGTTGCGGTTGCGCTCGGCACGCTTGGCCTCACGGGCCGGGGTGAACCCGGCGATCTGCCGGCGGAGCTTCGCCATCCGCGTGTGGATCTTGCGGCGGTCGAGCTCCATCTTCGTCTCACCGGGGCCACGAGAGCCCATACCAGCGCCTCCGGAGACCTGGCCACCGGCCTGCCGGGACATCGAGTCACCCCAACCGCGCAGTCGCGGCAGCAGGTACTGCAGCTGGGCGAGTTCGACCTGCGCCTTCCCCTCGCGGGTCTTCGCGTGCTGGCTGAAGATGTCGAGGATCACGGCCGTGCGGTCGATGACCTTCACCTTCACGACGTCCTCGAGGGCACGACGCTGCGAGGGTGCCAGTTCGGTGTCGGCGATGACCGTGTCGGCGCCGGTGGCCTTGACGACCATCGCGAGCTCCTGGGCTTTGCCCTTGCCCAGGTAAGTGGCCGGGTCCGGGTTCGGCCGGCGCTGGAGGAGCCCGTCGAGCACCACGGCGCCCGCGGTCTCGGCGAGTGCCGCGAGCTCGCGGAGGGAGTTCTCGGCGTCCTGCGCGTCGCCCTGGGGGTACACGCCGATCAGGACGACCTGCTCGAGCCGCAGCTGGCGGTACTCGACCTCGGTGACGTCCTCGAGTTCGGTGGAGAGGCCGGCGACACGGCGCAGAGCCGCACGGTCCTCACGGTCGTACTGGTCGCCGTCGCCGGTCCAACTGCGGTCGTCGACCGACTGCGTCTGGATGGCCTGGGCGGGTGCGAAGATGGACGATGCTGCGCGGTGGTCTGCGTTGCGCAACACCCTCTCGACGACACCGTCTGCGCTGTCGTCGTTGGTCTGGTGGTTCTGCTGATGGGTATCCGTCATCCTGTGCACAGGCTACCTCTGGAGGCCCTCCGACACACTCGGTTGCCGGTACGGTTCATCCATGGCGAACGACCACTACTTCTCGGCCAGCCCCGAGAGCGAACTCCGGCCGCGCCAGGTGCACGTCACGCTCGCCGGTCAGCCCCTCACCCTGTCGACCGCGGCGGGGGTCTTCAGCCCCGACGGCGTCGACCGCGGCACGAAGGTCCTGCTCGGTTCAGTGCCGGCACCCGCTGCCGACGGTGCCCTGCTCGACATCGGCTGCGGCTGGGGCCCGATCGCGATCACCATGGCCCTGCAGTCCCCCGACGCCCAGGTGTGGGGCGTCGACGTCAACGAGCGGGTGCTCGGGCTCGCGCGCGCCAACGCTGCTGCTGCGGGGGCATCGAACGTCACGGTCGCGCTGCCCGACGACGTGCCGGCCGACCTGCGCTTCCGCACGATCTGGTCGAACCCGCCGATCCGTGTCGGCAAGGACGAGCTGCACCAGATCCTGCTGACGTGGCTGCCCCGGCTCGAGGTCGGGGGCGACGCCTGGCTCGTCGTGTCGAAGGACCTCGGGGGTGACTCGTTGCAGAAGTGGCTCGTCGGCGCGCTCGGCTCGGGGTTCGCGGTCACGCGGGAGTCGACGGCGAAGGGGTTCCGCGTCATCCGGGTGCGCCGCAGCGCGTAGCGCGCGAGCGCGAGCGCGAGCGCGGGCGCGGGCGCGGGCGCTCACATCGTGAGCACAAATGGTCGGGTCGCCGCTGGGCACCCGACCATTTCTGCTCACGAAGCGGCAACGAGGCTCCGCGTCAGACCGTCAGGTCGCCGGAGAACACGAGCTCGGCGGGACCGGACAGCGAGACGTGCTCGCCGTCCTCGGTCGCCGTCATCCGCACCGTCAGCAGGCCGCCCGGCACCCGCACGCGCCAGGTGTCCGGCGCCCCCGCACCGACCCAGTAGCGCGTCGCGAGGGCTGCAGCGACGGCCCCGGTGCCGCACGAGAGCGTCTCACCGCTCCCCCGCTCGTGCACCCGCATCGTGATCTCGCCGACGCCGTCCTTGATGAGGGGGTCGCCGGGCAGCACGAACTCGACGTTCGCCCCGTGCTCCGGTGCCGGGTCGAGCACCGGCAGGAACGTCAGGTCGAGGTCGGCCAGTTCGTCCTCGGTCTCGACGGCGACGACCACGTGCGGGTTGCCCACGTCGATGCCGATGCCGGGCCGCGCCCCGTCGAGGTTCTTCGCCCGGACGAGCACGTCGTCGGAGCCACCGCCCTCGATGCCCAGGCCCCAGCGACCGAGGTCGGCGGCGAACCCGTTCGTGGTGCGCTGGATGTCGACCAGCCCCTTGCGGCTGCCGACGGTGAGCGTCTCGCCGGGTGCGAGCTCGACCAGGCCGGACTCGGTCAGGTACCGGGCGAACACGCGGATGCCGTTGCCGCACATCTCCGCGACCGTGCCGTCGGCGTTGTGGTAGTCCATGAACCAGGTCGCCTCGGGCTCGACGGCCACGAGCGCCCGCCCCTCGGGGATCGCCTCGGACCGCACGGCGCGGATCACGCCGTCGCCGCCCACGCCGAAGCGCCGGTCCGCGATGGCGCGGATCCGCTCGGGGGTCAGGTCGACGGTGGCATCGGGGTCGGCGAACAGGACGAAGTCGTTGCCGGTCCCCTGGCCCTTGGTGAAGTGCAGCTCGGTCACGGCACGATCCTACGGGCCAGTTCCGTCAGGTCGCCGCGGTCCGCCCCCGTGACGTCGAGCGTCTCGGCCTCGGCGTACCGGCGGAACCACGACACCTGCCGCCGGGCGTACTTCCGGGTCGCGATGCCGGTCGCCTCGACCGCCTGCTCGCGGGTCGCCGTGCCGGCGAGCACCTCGAGCGCCTGCGAGTACCCGATGGCACCCCGCGCGGTCTTGCCCTGCTCGAGTCCCTGCTCGCGGAGCGCCGCGACCTCGTCGACGAGTCCGGCCTCGAACATCCGCGCGGCCCGCTCGTGCAGCGCCGACACGAGCTGCTCGCGGTCACGCCGCAGGTGCAGGATCCGGGACGGTCGCCAAGCGCTGGGCGCGGCCGGGAGGCTCGGGGTCACGACCTCGGATCGGCTCGCGATCTCGAGTGCACGGATCAACCGCCGTGGGTTGCGCGCGTCGATCGTCGCGGCGGCCGCCGGGTCGAGGGCGCGGAGTCGCTCGAGCAGGATGCCCGGGCCGAGCTCCTCGTGCTCGCGCTCGAGCTGTGCGCGGAGCGCGGGGTCGGTGCCCGGGAACGCCAGGTCGAACAGCACCGCCGAGACGTACAGGCCGCTGCCGCCGACGAGGACGGCCACGCCACCGTCGGCCTGGATCCGCTCGACGTCGGCTCGGGCGGCGACCTGGTACGCGGCGACGCTCGCCTCGTCGGTGACCTCGAGCACGTCGAGCTGGTGGTGCCGGATGCCGTGCCGTTCGGCCGGCGGCAGCTTCGCGGTGCCGATGTCCATGCCCCGGTACAGCTGCATGGCGTCCGCGTTGATGATCTCGGCGTTCCGGCCGGCAGCACGCAGCCGGTCCGCGATCGCGATGCCGAGGTCGGACTTCCCGGTGCCCGTCGCGCCGACGACTGCGATCAGGTCCGCGGCGTCACCGGATGCGGGCATCGCGGCGCTCGTCGGCGCAGCCGCGGGGAGCTCAGCGCCCGACACGGAGCGTGGGCAGCCCGAGCGAGACCGGACGGGGTCCGTCGCCCGCGGCAGCAGCGGGCGTCGGCACGCCGCAGCTCTCGGCCTGCGCGCGGTCCCAGGCGTCGCCGGCCCGGGTGCGTCGGATGCGCAGCGGAGCGTCGTCGTCGGCGAGCAGGAAGTGCGGTGCGGCACGGGTGATGTCGACGGTGACCACGTCGCCCGGGCGCGGGACCTCGGACCCGGCGGGCACGGTGAAGTGCACGAGCCGGGAGTCCTCCGCGCGACCGGAGAGCCGGCGGGTGGCGTCGTCCTTACGCCCTTCGCCCGAGGCGACGAGCACTTCCACGCTCCGGCCGACCTGCAGCGCGTTCTCTTCCGCGGTGATGCGTTCCTGCAGGGCGACGAGTCGTTCGTAGCGCTCCTGCACGATGTGCTTCGGCAGCTGGTCGTCCATCGTCGCGGCCGGGGTGCCCGGACGGATGGAGTACTGGAACGTGAACGCCGAGGCGAACCGTGCCTGCTCGACGACGCGCAGGGTGTCCTCGAAGTCGGCGTCGGTCTCGCCGGGGAACCCGACGATGATGTCGGTGGAGATCGCCGCGTGCGGGATCTTCGCGCGCACGCGGTCGAGGATGCCGAGGAACCGCTCGCTGCGGTAGCTCCGGCGCATGGCCTTGAGCACCCGGTCGGAACCCGACTGCAGCGGCATGTGCAGCTGGGGCATCACGTTCGCGGTCTCGGCCATCGCGTCGATGACGTCGTCGGTGAACGCCGCCGGGTGCGGGCTCGTGAAGCGGACGCGCTCGAGCCCCTCGATGGCACCGGTGGCCCGCAGCAGCTTGCCGAACGCCTGTCGGTCGCCGAACTCGACCCCGTAGGAGTTCACGTTCTGCCCGAGCAGCGTGACCTCGATCGCGCCGTCGTCGACCAGCGCTTGGATCTCGGCCAGGACGTCACCGGGACGGCGGTCCTTCTCCTTGCCACGGAGCGAGGGGACGATGCAGAACGTGCAGGTGTTGTTGCAGCCGACGGAGATGGAGACCCAGCCGCTGTGCGTCGAGTCGCGCTTGGTGGGCAGCGTCGACGGGAAGACGTCGAGCGCCTCGAGGATCTCGATCTGCGCCTCGTCGTTGTGCCGCGCCCGCTCGAGCAGGGTCGGCAGCGACCCCATGTTGTGCGTGCCGAAGACGACGTCGACCCACGGCGCCTTCTCGAGGATGACGTTCTTGTCCTTCTGCGCCAGGCACCCGCCGACGGCGATCTGCATGCCGGCGTGCTCGCGCTTGATGCCCGCGAGCTGCCCGAGGTTGCCGTACAGCCGGTTGTCCGCGTTCTCGCGCACCGCGCAGGTGTTGATGACGACGACGTCGGCCTGCGCACCGTCCGCCGCGGTGTAGCCCGCGGCCTGCAGTGACCCGCTCAACCGCTCGGAGTCGTGGACGTTCATCTGGCACCCGTAGGTGCGGACTTCGTAGGTGCGGGGGCGCGCTTCGACGGTGGCCATGGTCGTCCCAGTGTAGGTCGGAGCGGCTACTCGAACCGGACGGTCCCGCGGCCGGAAGGCGGCCGCTTCCCGCCGCCGTCGAGTGCCCGCGCGACAGCGATCCGGACGACACCGGAGCTGTAGCCCTTGCGCATCAGGAAGCCGGACAGCCGGCGTTCCGCGGTCGCCCGGTCGAGTCCGCGCATCTGGGGCGCCCGCTTGTCGGCGAGCTCCTGCGCGCGGAGGAACTCGTCGTCCTCGTCGTCGGCGGCCTCGTCGAGTGCGGTGTCGATCGCCACCTGGTCGATCCCCCGGCGACGGAGCTCCGTCACGACACCCTGTCGACCGAGGCCCTTGCGGGCGTGCAGTCGATCCACCAGGTCGGTGGCGAGGGCGACGTCGTCGAGGAGCCCGACACGGGTCAACCGCTCGATCTCGTGCTCGACCACGTCGGGGTCGAGGTCCTGCTGCAGCAGCAGGGTCCGCATCTCGGACTCGCTCACGCCCTTGCGCCCGAGTGCACGCAGGCTGAACCGTTCGGCGTCCGCGCGCTGTTCGTCGAGCGGACGGGGTGCGTCGGCCGGGTCGATCTCCTCGCCGCCGGCGATGGAGAACACCGACGCCGTGGTGGCGTCAGCCGTCTCGGAGTCGTAGCCGTCTTGCTCCGCACGGCTCGAGCGCCCGCTGCCGTCACCGATGACGGGCGACACCCATGCTGCCGGCCCGCGGGCACCGTGCAGGGGCACCGGCGAATCGACGTCGAACGATGCGGGGAACTCATCCGCACGACCTTCGTTCGACTCGGGCAGCGCCCAGCCCTCGGTGTCGCGCGGTTCGTCCGGTGACACCGGAGGATCGGGGATCGCCGGCGTCACCGGGGTGACGGGGGCACGGCGACGCGACCTCGCACCGAACAGGTCGGTGACCGGTGCGAGGCCGTCGTCGTCGTGGTCGGTGCTCACGCGCCCTTGCGCTCCGCGAGCTTCGGCGCGATCGACTCGACCGGGGCATCTTCGGCCTTGGCGCCGCCGACGCCGAGCTTGGCAAGGATCTTGCCTTCGATGTCGGCAGCGATCTCGGGGTTCTGGATCAGGAAGGAACGCGAGTTCTCCTTGCCCTGCCCGAGCTGGTCGCCGTCGTAGGTGTACCAGGCACCCGACTTCTTGACGATGCCGTGGTCGACACCGAAGTCGAGCAGCGAGCCTTCGCGCGAGATGCCGACGCCGTACAGGATGTCGAACTCGGCCTGCTTGAAGGGCGGCGCCATCTTGTTCTTGACGACCTTGACGCGCGTGCGGTTGCCCACTGCGTCGGTGCCGCTCTTGAGCGTCTCGATGCGGCGGATGTCGAGGCGGACGGACGCGTAGAACTTCAGCGCCTTACCGCCCGAGGTGGTCTCGGGCGAACCGAAGAACACGCCGATCTTCTCGCGCAGCTGGTTGATGAAGATCATCGTGGTCTGCGTCTGGTTCAGGCCACCGGCGAGCTTTCGCAGGGCCTGGGACATGAGGCGGGCCTGCAGACCGACGTGCGAGTCGCCCATCTCGCCCTCGATCTCGGCACGGGGCACGAGGGCCGCGACGGAGTCGATGACGATGAGGTCGATGGAACCGGAGCGGACCAGCATGTCCGCGATCTCGAGCGCCTGCTCGGCGGTGTCGGGCTGCGACACGAGCAGGGCGTCGATGTCGACACCGAGCTTCTTGGCGTACTCGGGGTCGAGCGCGTGCTCGGCGTCGATGAAGGCCGCGATGCCACCGGCGCGCTGGGCGTTGGCGATGGCGTGGATGGTGAGGGTCGTCTTACCCGACGACTCCGGGCCGTAGATCTCGACGATGCGGCCGCGGGGCAGGCCACCGATGCCGAGCGCGACGTCCAGCGCCACCGACCCGGTCTGGATGACGTTGACGGGGGCGCGTTCGTCCGAACCGAGGCGCATGATCGCACCCTTGCCGAACTGCCTGTCGATCTGTGCGAGTGCGGTCTCGAGGGCCTTCTCGCGGTCTGCCGGTGATGGCATGGGGTGCTCCTTCGTGCTCGTGTTCGGCCGCCTGTAGGCTGTCGCGTCCACGCCGGCCGATGGTGCAAGGCCGATGGTTCTGCGACAAGGCTTCGGGCTGTTCCCGATGTCCATCAACCTATGGCGAGCCACCGACATCACTGCCGACGGTCACGCGATCTGTGGATGGAACATCCGGGCGACGCCGCTGTGGAGGAAGCTACCACCGATCGAACACGCGTTCGAGCAACACGCCGAACACAGTTTCGGGTGCGCCGCCCCGCGGAACCCGCTCAGTCCTGGGGTTCGGCGAGGCCCTTGCCGTGCCGACGGTCCATCGGGACGTCCTGCGAGTCGCACAGTGCGTCCCACACCCGGCGGGCGTCGATGCCGGCGGCGAGGGCGTCCACGGCGGAGCGACCGCCGAGCCCTTCGAGCACGACGTCACGGGTGACCACGGCACCGTAGGCCTCGCCGAACACCTGGTCGACGGCTCGCCAGAACTCACTCACGCGCATCCGACCAGCCTAGGCGCGTGGTCGTGCGCCGGAACGCAGAACGCCCCCGCCGGGAAGGACCGGCGAGGGCGTTCGGTGCGGTGCGCTCAGCGCACCGCGAGGTCGTTGTCGAACTCGGCGACGAGGTCGTCCGGGAGCGTGTCGGGGACGGGGGTCAGCCCCTCGACGATCGCGAGGCGGTCGCCCACTTCGCGCATGATGGTCGAGATGGGCGTGTCCAGAGCATCCGCGACGGACGCGAGGATCTCCGAGCTGGCTTCCTTCTGCCCGCGCTCGACCTCACTGAGGTACCCGAGCGCGACACTGGCCTTGGACGCGACCTGACGGAGGGTCCGGCCCTTCTGCAAGCGGAAGTCCCGGAGCACATCGCCGATTTCCTGACGAACGAGAACCATGAGAACTCCTCCTCTCTGTCGTCTCCGCGCCCGCTCGGTCCGGTGGATCGAGTTCGGGTTCAGCAACAATAGCGTTGCCGGTTGCAGCATGTTAGCCAGGCTGGCTGCCGTACTGCTGGAGATTTCGTGAGATGTAACCCAGTGGAAACGGGACCTATTCCCGGCCCCGCACCTCGGACGACATCCGTGCAAGGAGTTCGGAGACGGTGGCGTGCCGGATTGCTCCCCGGTCACCGTCGAGGTGCAGCTCGAAGGCCTCAGCCCCCGCGGCGGAGGCGATCCCCACGTACACGGTGCCGACGGGCTTGCCGTCCTGCGGGTCCGGGCCGGCGACGCCCGTCGTGCTGATCCCCCACGTCGCGGGTTCCCCGTCGACGGACAGCGCGATCCGGACACCGGCGGCCATCTGCCGGGCGACCTCCGGATGCACGGCGCCCTCGGCCTCGAGCAGCTCCGCCGAGACCCCGAGAACGGAGTGCTTCACGGGCGTCGCGTAGGCCACGACGCCGCCCCGGACGACGGCGCTCGCACCCGGCACGTCGACCAGCGTCGCCACGACGAGTCCGCCGGTCAACGACTCCGCCACGGCGAGGGTCTCGCCCCGTGCCGTCAGCTCGGCGATGAGCCCCGGTGCGACCGGGACGGGAGGCGCGGCCTGCGTCGAGCGGTCGGGCCCGGTCATGCGGTGGTGCGGTTGTGCTTCCATGCCTGCCAGAGGTAGTCGATCCCGCTCAGGATCGTTGCCAGGAACGCGGCCGTCATCAGGATGCCGTTGACCCAGTGTGCCCAGTCGCCGACCAGGTTCCACCACGGGAACAGCGCTGCCGTCAGGGCGACGGCCTGCAGCACGGTCTTGATCTTGCCGCCGCGGCTGGCCGGGATCACCCGGTCGGAGAGCACCGCGAACCGGAAGACCGTGATGCCGATCTCGCGCACCATGATCAGCACCGTGACGTACCAGGGCAGCTCCTGCAGGATCGAGAGGGCGACGAGCGCACCACCGATGAGCACCTTGTCGGCGATCGGGTCCACGAGCTTGCCGAAGTCCGTGACCAGGTTCTGCCGACGGGCGATGATGCCGTCGGCACTGTCCGTGACGATCGCCACGACGAAGACGACCGCGGCCCAGATGCGCAGCGGCCCGTCGTTGCCGGCGTCGGTGAGCAGCAGGACGAAGAACAGCGGCGCCATGAGGATGCGCACCACCGTGATGATGTTCGCGACGTTCGCGGTCGACGCCGGGCCGGGGCCCTTGCGCAGCAGCCGCCCGCGCCACGGGAACCGTGCGCCGTGCGTGGTGTTCGTGCTGTCCGAGGCGGTCATCGCCGTCACTCCCTGCCCGTCAGTCCCCACGCGTCCTCATCGGGCTCGTCGTGGACTTCATCGTACCCGCGGGTCATGTCCCCGACGGGGTCTGCTCCGTAGCGGTCGCCGTCGCCGGACGGCGTCGGGGCCGGCGCTGCCGCGGCGGGCGGCTCCTCGCCGCGGAGCTTCGCGAGCACCGCGGGCAGCTGGTCGGCGGTCACCAGGACGTCGCGGGCCTTCGACCCCTCGGACGGCCCGACGATGTCGCGCGACTCCATCAGGTCCATCAGGCGGCCGGCCTTGGCGAAGCCGACGCGGAGCTTGCGCTGCAGCATCGACGTCGAGCCGAACTGGGTCGACACGACCTGCTCGACGGCCGCGAGCAGCAGTTCGAGGTCGTCACCGATGTCGGCGTCGATCTCCTTGCGCTCGACCACGGCCTGGACGTCCTGGCGGTACTCGGGCTGCGCCTGCCGCGTGACGTGCTGGACGACCTCGGCGACCTCGCCCTCCTGCACCCAGGCGCCCTGCACGCGGAGCGACTTGGACGAGCCCATCGGCAGGAAGAGCGCGTCGCCCTGACCGATGAGCTTGTCGGCGCCGGGCTGGTCGAGGATGACGCGGGAGTCCGTGACGCTCGTCACCGCGAAGGCGATGCGCGACGGCACGTTCGCCTTGATCAGGCCGGTGATCACGTCGACCGAGGGGCGCTGCGTCGCGAGCACCAGGTGGATGCCGGCGGCACGGGCGAGCTGGGTGATGCGGACGATCGACTCCTCGACGTCACGCGGCGCCACGAGCATGAGGTCGGCGAGCTCGTCGACGACGACGAGCAGGTACGGGTACGGCTTGAGCTTCCGCTCGCTGCCCGCCGGCAGGACGATCTCGTTGTTCTCGATCGCCTTGTTGAAGTCGTCGACGTGGCGGAACCCGAACGACGCCAGGTCGTCGTACCGCATGTCCATCTCCTTCACGACCCACTGCAGCGCTTCGGCCGCCTTCTTCGGGTTCGTGATGATGGGCGTGATGAGGTGCGGGACACCCGCGTAGATCGACAGTTCGACGCGCTTCGGGTCGACCAGGACCATGCGGACCTCGGACGGCTTCGCGCGCATCAGCAGCGACGTGATCATCGAGTTGATGAACACCGACTTGCCGGAACCGGTGGAGCCTGCGACGAGCAGGTGCGGCATCTTCGCCAGGTTCGCGACGACGAAGCCGCCCTCGACGTCCTTGCCGACGCCGATCGTCATCGGGTGCTTCGACTTGCGGGCGGCGTTCGAGCGCAGCACGTCACCGAGCGAGACGATCTCGCGGTCGGTGTTCGGGATCTCGACGCCGATGGCGCTCTTGCCCGGGATCGGCGACAGGATGCGGACCTCGTTCGAGGCGACCGCGTACGACAGGTTCTTCGACAGGGCCGTGACCCGCTCGACCTTGACGCCGGGGCCGAGCTCGATCTCGTACCGGGTCACCGTCGGCCCGCGGGAGAACCCGGTGACCTTCGCGTCGACCTTGAACTCGGTGAGCACCCCGGTGATGGCGGCGACGATGTCGTCGTTCGCCTGGCTCCGCGCGACCGAGGGTGTCCCGGAGCTCAGCGTCGTGGCGGCGGGCAGTCGGTAGGGCTTCGACGGATCGTCGTCGGAACCGGCGGCGGCTGCGCTGAGCTCGGCGGCGGCGTCGATGTCCTCTGCCTCGTCGACGATCTCGGGCTCGGCCAGTACCTCGGGCACCGCGGGACGGATGTCGGCGGTCGGCTCCGGCCGCGCGGGGACGTCGGTGCCGAACGCGCGGAGCGCCTGCTCGGCGTCCTGCAGGTCCTGCTCGACGGAGTCGTTGAGGTTGGCCGACGCGGGCTCGGCCGGCGTGAGGTCGACGAGCCCGGCGGCGGCGCCGGCGTTCGGACTCGCGGCGGGCGCAGCGGGCGCGACGGGGGCAGCTGGTGCGACGGCAGCGGCAGCCGGGGCAACGCCGGTGGCCGGGGGCAGCACGGGGCTGTCGTACGCCGGGTCCTCTTCGCGCCCGGACTTGTTCCGGCGCCACCACGGCACGTTGTCGCCACCGGCTTCGGCGTCGGCAGCGGCCTGCTCGTCACCGAACCCGAGGTCGTCGAACAGCTGGAAGTCGGTGTCGCCCTTCTTGCCGCGCTTCGACGTGCGGGCGCGGGCGGCGGGCTCCGCCACGGCGGCGGCGGCGGCTTCGGGCTCGGCTGCGGGGGCCGGTGCGCCGAACAGGTAGGCGTAGAGCTCGTGCAGCCGGCGTCCGAGCTTGTTCGGCGGCGTCTTGGTGATGATGAAGAGCGAGAGCACCAGCAGCACGATCGCCACGGGGACGGCCACCCAGGCGGTCGCGATCGTGACGAGCCAGCCGATGACCACCCAGCCCAGCACCCCACCGGCGGCGGCCAGCGCGGGCATGCCGTCGGCCGCGCTCGGACGGCCGCCGAAGACGTGGCAGAGCGAGGCGATCGACACGATCAGGATGCCCAGGCCGATGCCGATCCGGGTGTTGTCGTGCACCGAGGCCGGGTGCCGGAACAACCACCCGGCGAACACGATCATGATGACGGGCAGGGCGAACGCCAGGCGGCCGAACAGCCCGCCGAACGTGTACGCGTCGAGGGCGACGGAGACGCTGTTGGTCGGGTTGAGCCACTCGACGACCCCGCCGGCGATGGCCAGCAGGAACAGCAGGAACGGGAACCCGTCGCGCCGCTGGTCCTTCTCGAGGGTCTCCTTGCCGAGCAGCCGGAACATCGCGCCGACGCCGTGCGCCATCGCGAGCCAGAAGGTCACGAGCGGGTTCTGCTCGCGGAACACCGGTGTGGGTGCGGCCTGCGGCAGCTTCTTCGTCGTGGCCTGGGTGCGCGACGAACCGCGCGTCCCGTTGCCACGGGACGACGTGGACGCGCGCGAGCGCGTGGTCGACTTGGTGCCTCCGGCCATGGGCAGAACCCTAACGCCCGCTCAGGACAAACGCAGGAAGGCCCGCCGCAGCGTCCGTGACGGACGCTGGACGGGCCTCCAGGGCGGGGACGGGCCCTACGCCTCGATGACCACCGGGACGATCATCGGACGACGACGGTGCTTCGTGTTCACCCAGCGACCGACCGTGCGACGGACGACCTGCGCGAAGGCGTGCGAGTCGCGCGTGCCGTTGGCCGCGGCCTCGGAGATCGCCTTGGCGATCTGCGGGCGGACGTCGTCGAACACGGAGTCGTCCTCGGCGAACCCACGCGACTGGATCTCCGGGCCGATCACGCACTGCCCGGTGGTGAAGTCCACCGCGCAGAAGATCGAGATGAAGCCCTCTTCCGCCAGGACTCGGCGGTCCTTCAGGTCGGCGTCGGTGATCTCGCCGACGGTGGAGCCGTCGACGTAGACGTAGCCGATGTCGAGCTGACCGGCGACCGTCGCGACGCCGTCCTTCAGGTCGACGACGATGCCGTCCTGCCCGAGGATCACGTTGCGCGGCGGGACACCCGTCTGGATCGCCAGGTCGGCGTTCGCGTACAGGTGGCGGTGCTCGCCGTGGACGGGGAGCACGTTCCGCGGCCGCAGGATGTTGTAGCAGTAGAGCAGCTCGCCGGCGGAGGCGTGTCCGGAGACGTGCACCTTCGCGTTGCCCTTGTGCACGACCTTCGCACCGAGCTTGGTCAGCCCGTCGATGACGCGGTACACGGCGTTCTCGTTGCCCGGGATGAGCGACGACGCGAGGATGACGGTGTCGCCCTCGCCGATCTCGATCTGGTGCTCGAGGTTCGCCATGCGGGCCAGGACGGCCATCGGCTCACCCTGCGACCCGGTCGACATGTAGACGATCTGGTCGTCAGGGACGTTCTTCGCCTTCTTCGTGTCGATGAGCACGTTCTCCGGCACCCGCAGGTACCCGAGGTCGGCGGCGATCGTCATGTTGCGGATCATCGAGCGCCCCATGAACGCGACCTTGCGGTTCGCGGCTGCGGCGGCATCGAGGACCTGCTGCACGCGGTGCACGTGCGACGAGAAGCTCGCCACGACGACCTTCTTGCGGGCGCGCATGATGATGTTCTCGAGCACCGGGCCGATGTCGCGCTCCGGAGCGGTGAAGCCCGGCACGTCGGCGTTCGTGGAGTCCGGCAGGAACAGGTCCACGCCGGCCTCGCCCAGACGGGCGAACGCACGGAGGTCGGTGATGCGGTCGTCCAGCGGGAGCTGGTCCATCTTGAAGTCACCCGTGTGCAGCACACGACCGGCGGGGGTCGTGATCGCGACGGCGAGGGCGTCCGGGATGGAGTGGTTCACGGCGACGAACTCGAGGTGGAACGGGCCGATCTGCTCGGTCTGGTCCTCGGCCACGACGAGCGTGTACGGCTTGATCCGGTGTTCCTTGAGCTTCGCCTCGACGAGCGCCAGGGTCAGCGTGGAGCCGATCAGCGGGATGTCGTCGCGGAGCTTGAGCAGGTACGGGACGGCGCCGATGTGGTCTTCGTGGCCGTGCGTGAGCACGACACCGAGGACGTCGTCGAGGCGGTCACGGATCGGCGAGAAGTCCGGCAGGATCAGGTCGACACCGGGCTGGTGCTCCTCGGGGAACAGCACGCCGGCGTCGACGATGAGCAGCTTGCCCTCGTACTCGTAGACGGTCATGTTGCGACCGATCTCGCCGAGGCCCCCGATGGGGACGACGCGGAGGGTGCCGGCTTCGAGCGGCTGCGGTTCGGAGATCTGTGTGGGCATTCGGTCCTACGGATTCGGGCGACGCGCGTGCTGCGCGCCGCGGTGTTCGCTAGCGGGTGGTGCCTGGCACCTTCGGTAGTGCACCGCCGGCCGCCGCGTTGCGGTCGGGGCGGAAGTTCGAGAAGTCGGCGCCGGGCACGTCGCGCACGGCTTCGAGGGAGGTCTCGATGGCGTACGCCTCGGAGTCCTCGGGGCCGACGAGCGGCAGTCGGACGCGCGGGCTGCCGATGCGGCCGAGCCCGTGCAGGATGTACTTCGCGGCCACGGTACCGGGAACGTGCGTCATCACGGCGCGGACGAGCGGCTCGAGTCGCTTGTGCTCGGCCGTCGCGGTGGCCAGGTCGCCCCGGTTCACGGCGTCGACGATGGTGCGGTACGGCGCGCTCGTGATGTTCGCGGTCACGCCGATCAGGCCGGTGGCGCCGATCGACAGGTGCGGGAGCACGTTCGTGTCGTCGCCGGAGAAGTACATGAGGTCGGTGTTGTTCAGCACCCGCGAGACCTCGGCGAAGTCACCCTTGGCGTCCTTCACGGCGAGGATGTTCGGGTGCTTGGACGCACGCAGGATCGTGTCGTACGTGATCGGGATGCCGGTGCGGCCCGGGATGTCGTACAGGATCACCGGCAGGTCGGTGGCGTCCGCGATCATCCGGAAGTGGGTGAGGACACCCGACTGCGTCGGCTTGTTGTAGTACGGCGTGACGATCATCACGCCGTCCGCGCCGGCCTTCTCGCTCTGCTTGTACAGGTGGATCGCGTGCGCGGTCTCGTTCGAGCCACCGCCCGTGATGATCTTCGCCCGGCCGGCGGCGACGGACTTGCCGACCTCGACCAAACGGAGCTTCTCCGGGTCGGTCAGCGTCGACGTCTCGCCGGTCGTGCCGGTGACGACGATGCCGTCGGCGCCGGCGGTGATGCAGTCGTCGATGTGCTGCTCGACGCCGGGCCAGTCGACCTCGCCGTCGGCCGTGAACGGGGTCACGAGGGCGACGAGGACCTGACCGAAGGGATTCTCACGCGGGGACACGGGCACCAGCGTACCGGGGATGCGCGCGGTGACCGCCGTCCGTGTGGACGGTCGACTGCCTGCGGCGCGGCCGGGAGGCCCGGATCACGTCCGTCCCGCCGGTCACGCCCGGCCCGTGCGGGCGCTCAGGCGCGGCGCTGCCACTCCAGGAACCGGTAGCGGGTGCCGTCGTTCCGGGACTCCTGCCAGGGGCCCTCGTCGGTGAGCGTCCAGCCGGCCGCCTCGTCGAGCGTGGGTGCGACGGTGTCGCCGGGCACGTCGACGTCGATCAGCGTCTCGGAGACGTGGTCGGCCGCGTCGAGTGCGGCGGCGTAGACCTGACCGCCGCCGATCACCCACACGGTCTCGTCGGCGCTGTCGGCACGCTCGAGCGCGGCCTGCAGGTCGTGCACGACCTCGGCGCCGTCGGCCGTCCACGTCGTGTCCCGGGTGAGCACGACGTTGCGCCGACCGGGCAGCGGCCGGAAGCGCTCGGGCAGGGACTCCCAGGTGCGCCGGCCCATCAGCACGGTCGCGTCGCCGGTGACCTGCTTGAAGTGCGCCAGGTCCTCGGGCACGTGCCAGGGCATGCCGCCGTCCGCACCGATGACGCCGGTGGTCGAGCGGGCCCAGACCATGCCGATCATCAGACGGCGACCGCGGCCTTGATCGCCGGGTGGTGCTCGTAACCGACGACGGTGAAGTCCTCGTACTCGTAGTCGTCGATCGAGTCGCGCGGAGCGAGTTCGAGCGTCGGCATCGGGTACGCCGTGCGGGACAGCTGCTCCTCGACCTGTTCGACGTGGTTGTCGTAGATGTGGCAGTCGCCGCCGGTCCAGACGAAGTCGCCGACCTCGAGCCCGGTCTGCGCCGCGATCATGTGGGTCAGCAGCGCGTACGAGGCGATGTTGAACGGGACGCCGAGGAACATGTCGGCGCTCCGCTGGTAGAGCTGGCACGAGAGCTTGCCGTCGTTCACGTAGAACTGGAAGAAGGCGTGGCACGGGGCGAGCGCCATGTCCGGCACGTCGGCGACGTTCCAGGCCGAGACGATGAGGCGGCGGCTGTCCGGGTTGGTCTTGATCTGGTCGATGACCTGGGCGATCTGGTCGACGTGCTCACCCGAGGGGGTCGGCCACGAGCGCCACTGCACGCCGTACACCGGGCCGAGGTCGCCGTCGGCGTCCGCCCACTCGTTCCAGATCCGGACACCGTGCTCCTGCAGCCAGGTGGCGTTGCCCTCGCCGCGCAGGAACCAGAGGAGCTCGTACGCGACCGACTTGAAGTGCACGCGCTTGGTGCTGACGAGGGGGAAGCCCTTCGACAGGTCGTAGCGGAGCTGTGCGCCGAACAGGCTGCGGGTGCCGGTGCCGGTGCGGTCACCCTTCGGCGAGCCCTCGGTCAGGACCCGGCGGAGCAGGTCTTCGTAGGGCGTCGGGACGGAGGCGTCGGGCTGTACGGTCTCGCTGTCGGTCACACACAGAAGCCTACGTCGGTGTGAGTAGCGTTGCGGGCATGCCCGACACGACGGAACAACCGCTCTCGATCCTGGTGGCCGGCTCGTCCGGGTTCATCGGGACGCCCCTCGTCCGCGCCCTGCGCGAGGCGGGGCACCACGTGACCACGCTCGTCCGCCGCGAAGCACGCACCGCGACCGAGTTCCGCTGGGCACCGGGGCGGCGTCCGCTCGACCCGGCGATCCTGGACGGTGCCGACGTGGTGATCAACCTGGCCGGCGCGAACATCGGCAAGCTGCCGTGGACGGACGCGTACCGCAAGGAGATCCGCAGCTCGCGCATCGACGCCACCGACACCCTGGTCGAGGCGATGCGGCACGCCGCCACTCCCCCGGCGCTGTTCCTGTCGGGCTCGGCCTCGGGCGTGTACGGCGACCGCCCGGCCGACGTGCTGCAGGACGACGCCGCCGCGGGCACGGGCTTCCTCGCCGACGTCTGCACCGCGTGGGAAGCCGCCGCGAACGCCGCTCCCGCCGGGGTCCGGGTCGTCACGCTCCGCACCGGCATCGTCATCGGCAAGGGCGGCGGTGCGCTCGCGCCGCTCGTCCCGCTCACGAAGCTCGGCGTCGGCAGCCGGCTCGGCACCGGTGGCCAGCACTGGCCCTGGATCGCACTCGAGGACGAGGTCGGCGCGATCGTGCACCTGGCGACCGCGGCACCGGACGTGTCCGGTCCGGTGAACCTGGCGGGCCCTGAGCCCGTCGTGGCCGACCGCATCACGAAGCACGTCGCCGAGGTCCTGCACCGCCCGTACCTCTTCCGGATCCCCGAGTTCGCCCTGCGCCTGGCGCTGCAGGACGCCGCCGACGACATGCTCCTGTCGAGCCAGCGGATGGTCCCCACGAAGCTGCTCGAGTCCGGCTACACGTTCCGGTACACGCAGGCGGCGGACGCGATCGACGCCGTCTTCTGATCCGCCTCCGGCCCCGGGGTCAGCGGTCGGCGGCGCGCGCCAGGGCGGTGCGCATCGCCGACCGTGCGCGCTTGCGGTCACCGGCGGCGTCGTAGATCACACCGAGCCGGTACCAGGCACGCCAGTCGGCCGGGTCCTGCTCGACCGCGTCGCGGTACCGCGGGAACAGCTCATCGGCGGCGTCGCGGATCGGCCGGCCCGACGGCCGCACCGGGACGACGTCGTCCGGGGTGCCGCCCTCGGCCTCGAGCCGCGCGCCGAGCCGGGTGATGCGGATGCCGAAGCGGAACTCCAGCACGAGCAGGAGCGCCCCGATCGCGGCGACGACGAACAGCGCGACGCCGATGCCGATGCCGATCGGGATCCCGGTCGCGATGAAGGCGACGGCGCGCTGCCCGACGAGCACGATGTACAGGGCGAGCAGCACCGCCATCAGCGCTGCACCCCAGAACGGCGAGCGGATCGTGCGTCCGGCCCGCTCCATCCGACCCACGGCGGTCAGCCGATGCCGAGGACGCTGCCGAGGCCCACGGTGAGGCCCCGCGCCGACACCACGTTCGCCAGCGCCGCACGGATGCCCGCGACGTAGGCGACGTCGTCGTTGGTGTCGTGCCGGATCGTCAGCGTCTCGCCGGGGCCGCTCAGCACGACGTCCTGCACGGCCTTCACCCCGGGCAGGCGGAGCGAGTGGATGGGCACGCTGGCGACCTGCTGGCCGCGGGCGCGCTGGTCGACGTGCGGGGCGTCCACGGGACCGACCTCGCGCCGGGCGTCGGCCATCAGCTCGGCGGTGCGCACCGCGGTGCCCGAGGGCGAGTCGATCTTGCCGGCGTGGTGGGTCTCGACGATCTCGGCGGCGGGGAACCACGGTGCCGCGATCGTCGCCAGGTGGGTGCCGAGCACGGAGCCGATCGAGAAGTTCGGGACCACGAGCACCCCCTGGTCCGGGCGTTCCCGCAGCCCGGTGCGGAGCTTCGCGAGCCGGTCGAGCGACCAGCCGGAGGTGCCGACGAGCACGTTCGCGCCGCTCGAGAGCGCGTTCTCCACGATCGCCGGGCTGAGCGACGGCACCGTCACGTCGACCACCAGGGCCGCGCCGCCGAAGACCGACGGCGGCGCCTCGTGCGCGCCGTCCTTCGACGAGAGGCGGGCGACGAGCTCGAACTCCGGGAGTTCCTCGACGACGGACGCCACGAGGCCCCCGAGACGACCGGTGGCGCCGACGACGGCGACGGGAGTGACCATGCGGTCCATCCTAGGATCGACGCATGTCAGTCGAGGTCAGGACCGTGCCGGCCGATCTGCCCGAGGTCGACGCGCTGCTCGACGCGTACCTGGACGAGCGCGAGGCGACGTTCCCGAGCACGCAGGGCACGTACTCGCGGAAGCGCACCCCCGCGGCCGAGTTCACGCCGCCGAACGGGGTGTTCGCGGTGGCGTACGACGACGACGTCGCGGTCGGCTGCGGCGGCATCCGTCGGATCGCGGACGGGGTCGACGCGACCGGTGCCGTCGACGTCCGGTTCGAGGTCAAGCACGTCTTCGTGGCGCCGGCCGGGCGCGGCACGGGCGTGGCGACGGCGGTGATGGACCTGCTCGAGCGGGCCGGGGCGGACCTCGGCGCGACGAGCATCGTCCTCGACACGAACGACTCGCTCGTGGCGGCCGGCGCGATGTACCGCGGCCGCGGGTACCAGCGGGTCGAGCCGTTCAACGACAACCCGAACGCGACCGCCTGGTACCGCAAGCCGATCGCCTGAGCCGCCACGGGCCTCCCGGCCGCCCCACCGCGGACCGGACGGGCAGCCGCTAGACGGGCTGGTCGACGGGCAGACCGGTGCGCAGCTCCACCGGCAGGTGGGCCAGGTCGTTCAGCGTGACGACCTCGGCGGGCTTCGCCGAACGGATCCGGATGATCGTGAGCGCGGTGTGGGCGACGTTCGTGCCCATCCAGCGCCACTCGGGGGCTTGGAACGCCTCGCGCACGAACCAGCCGATCACGGCGTTGTGGGTGATCAGCAGGTCGTGCCGGTCCTCGCGCGCCGGGGTGAACCACTCCGACACGGCGTCGCCCATCTGAGCCTGCCCGGCGACGATCTCCTCTTCGGTGATGCCGCCGTACCAGCCCTGGTAGGCGTGCGGCATGTCCGGGGTCGGGCCCGAGGGGATGCAGTCGAACAGCAGTGTCGAGGGCTCGGGCTGGATCGACGGCAGGCGCTGCGACAGGAACGCGGCGGTCTCGCTCGGGGCCTCGAGCGGCGAGTGGTACACGCCGTCGAAGGGCACGCCGCCGAGACGGTCCGCGATCAGGGTCGCCTGACGCTTGCCGCGTTCGGAGAGCTTGCCGTCCCGCAGGCCGTGTTCGGCGTCCTGGTGTTCGCCGTGCCGGACGAGGTACAGGTAGTGCGACATGTCCGTGCTCAGCTGCCGATCCCGATGGCCGCGGCGAGTTCGTCCTGCTGCACGGCACCGACGACCGAGGTGATCGTCGGCCGGGTGAGCAGGTCGCGCGCGAGTTCGAGCACGCCGTCAGTCGTGACGCCGTCGACACGCTCGAGCGCGGTCGACAGGTCGGTGTACTCGCCGGTGCCGAGCTCGGAACGGCCGAGGCGGGTCATGCGGGCGTCGGAGTCCTCGAGCGAGAGCGTCAGCGCACCCTCGATCTGGCCCTTGGCCCGTCGGAGCTCGTCGTCGGTGATGCCGTGGTCGACCATTCGGCGGAACTCGGCGTCGACGATGTCGATGACACCCGCGACGTTGTCCGGCGCGCACCCGGCGTAGACGCCGAAGGCACCGTTGTCCAGGTAAGCCGGGGCGAACGAGGACACCGCGTAGGCCAGGCCGCGACGCTCGCGGACCTCTTGGAACAGGCGCGAGCTCATGCCGCCACCGAGCACGGCGTTCAGGACGCTGAGCGAGGGGCGGCGGTCGTCACGCAGGTCGAGCCCCTGCGAGCCGCGGAGCATGCTGACCTGCTCGGTCGGGCGGTGCACCACGGACAGCTTCGCCTCGACCGGGTCGGCCACGGTCTCGGGCGTGCGGCGCGGCAACGGCTCGGCGTCGGGGGCGTCGTGGAAGACGCCGGCGACGAGTTCGCAGAACCGGTCGTGGTCGACGGCACCGGCAGCGGTCACGACGATGCCGTTCGGCGCGTAGTGCTCGCGGTAGTGGGCCAGCACCTCGTCGCGCTGGACCGCACGGATGCTGTCCGGGGTGCCGCCGATCGGACGGCCGAGGGGATGTCCGCCGAAGGCCGCGGCGAAGAACGCTTCGCCCGCGACGTCGGCCGGGTCGTCGGCGGCCATCGCGAGCTCTTCGAGGATGACCCCGCGCTCGACGGCGAAGGCGTCCGGTTCGAGCACAGATCCGGTGACCATGTCACCGATGACGTTCACGGCCATCGGGACGTCGGTGTCCCGGACCCGTGCGTAGTAGCAGGTGTACTCCTTGGCGGTCGCAGCGTTGTGCTCACCGCCGACCGAGTCGAACGCGATGGCGATGTCGAGCGCCGATCGGGTCTCGGTGCCCTTGAAGAGCAGGTGCTCGAGGAAGTGCGTCGACCCGAACTGCCCGTCGCGCTCGTCCCGCGAACCGACGCCGACCCAGAACCCGATGCTCGTCGACGCGGCACCCGGCACCGCCTCGGTCAGCACACGGACGCCCGAGGGCAGCACGGTGCGACGGACGAAGGCCCCGCCGGACGTCAGGAACGACGTGTCCGGGGCCCCGAGCGGCAGTGGCACTGGCTGGTTCATCGCAGACGAGCCTACTGATCCGTCGATGCCTCCCGCCCAGTTTCCCGGTCTCGGTCGCGTGCCACTCGAAGTGGGGTACAGAAAATGTGGACAGACCGACTCGTCTGTCTGTCCTCCTTGTGCTACTGTTGGCCACGCCGGATCGAAAGCCCCCCTAAGTTCCGATCCGGCGGCTCGGGGCATCAGTCCTGCGCGACCACCGAGTCCCCCCACTCCGGTCGCGGAGCCGATGAGTCCGAGGAGTACACGCTGTGACGGTCGATTCCCCCCAACCGGCCGTCCAGCGTCTCCCCGGCCCGAGCACGAACCTCGCGTCGCCGGACGGGTCGAGCGTCCCCCCGACTCCCCGCTCCGGCGGCGCGAAGGTCCGTGTCCTCGAGACCGCCACGCGGCTCTTCTACGAAGAGGGCATCCACAGCGTCGGCGTCGACCGTCTCATCTCCGAGGCGAGCGTCACGAAGGCGACGTTCTACAAGCACTACGGGTCGAAGGACAACCTGATCCTGGCCTACATCCGCACCCAGCACGAGCGCGTGCAGGAGCGGATGGAGCAGCTCATCGCCGACGCCGGCTCCCCCGAGCGGGCCGTCCGTGCGTGGGTCGCCGCGCTGGCCGACGACGTCAACGACCCGGCGTTCCGCGGCTGCGCGTTCCTGCACGCCGCCGCCGAGTACCACGACCCCCGCGACCCGGTCCGCCAGGTCGTCGCCGTGCACCGCGACTGGTACACCGAGCGACTCGCGACCCTGCTGCAGGAAGCCGGACACCCCCTGCCCGGCGACGGCGCCGACGAGCTCATGCTCGCGCGCGACGGTGCGATGGCCGGCGCGTACGCCGGTGACGCGATCGCCGCCACCGCCGCGCTCAACCGCGTGGTCGACCGGGTGCTCGCGGGCTGACGCCCGGCTGTCACTGTCGGCTGTCGGCTGTCACTTTCGCGAAAGCGACAGATCACCGCGAACCGTTCGCGGCATCCTGTCGCCTTCGCGGCACCGACGCACCCGCGCGACGCACATCTGTCGCTTCCGCGGGGCGGTCGAGGCGACCACGGCCGGACAGGAGGCCCGTGGCGGGCCCGCACCGCGCCTCCAGGCCGTCACGTGCGAACTCCCACAGCCCCGCTCGCGCACCGAGCGCAGCCCGAGCCGACGGGTGTTGGCTGGGGGCATGGCCAACGACCCCAACTGGAACCTGCCCGACGTCCCGTCCTTCACCCTGACGAGCCCCGACTTCACCGACGGAGGCGAGCTGCCCACCTCGGCACGCGGCTCCGACGTCGGCGGTGAGGACCGCTCCCCCGCACTCGAGTGGTCGGACGCACCCGAGGGCACGAAGAGCTTCGTCCTGACCGTCTACGACCCCGATGCCCCGACCGGCTCCGGCTTCTGGCACTGGAGCCTCACGGAGATCCCGGGCTCGGCGACGTCGCTCCCCGCAGGCGCCGGCACCGATGACGCCCTGCTGCCCGCGGAGGCACTCCGCCGCCGCAACGAGTTCGGCACGGACACGTTCCTCGGGGCTGCTCCGCCCGCGGGCCACGGTGTGCACCGCTACTTCTTCACGCTGAGCGCCCTCGACGTCCCCGTGCTCGAGGTCCCCGCCGACGCGACCCCCGCGGTCGTGGGCTTCATGCTCCGCGGGCACCTGCTCGGGCGCGCGCAGCTCATGGGCACGCAGGAGACCCCCGCGGCCTGACGGACACGCGTGGCACGGCGCGGCGATCGTTCGCGCACAGCGACAGTTCACGCGGAGCCGTGCCCGTGAGGTGTCGCTGACCGCGAAAGCACGCGCGGCCAACACGCACACACGCCCCGCAACGGCGAACGGCCGCCGCCCCGGAAGGGACGGCGGCCGTTCGTGCGTCAGGACGCGGAGAGGATCAGCCCTCGGCCGGGTCCTCGGCGTGGGCGCGGACCGTCTCGGCCGAGGTGGAGTCACCATCGGTCTCGTCGGCCACGACCGGCGCGAGCGACAGCTTGCCGCGGTCGTCCACCTTGGTGACCTCGACGAGGACCTTCTGGCCGACGCCGAGCACGTCTTCGACGTTCTCCACACGCTTGCCACCGGCGAGCTTGCGGACCTCGGAGACGTGGAGCAGACCGTCACGGCCCGGGAGCAGCGACACGAAGGCGCCGAAGGTGGCGATCTTCACGACGGTGCCGAGGAACTGGTCCCCGATCTCCGGGTTGGTCGGGTTCGCGATCGCGTTGACCTGGGCACGAGCGGCCTCGGCCGACGGGCCGTCGACAGCGCCGATGTAGACGGTGCCGTTGTCCTCGATCGAGATGTCGGCACCGGTGGTGTCCTGGATGCCGTTGATCGTCTTGCCCTTCGGGCCGATCAGCTCGCCGATCTTGTCGACGGGGATCTGCACCGAGATGACGCGAGGAGCGGTGTCCGCCATCTCGTCGGGGGCGTCGATGGCCTCGTTCAGCACACCGAGGATGGCCGAGCGGGCCTCCTTGGCCTGCTTGAGCGCCGCGTCGAGCACCGTCGACGGGATGCCGTCGAGCTTGGTGTCGAGCTGGATCGCGGTGACGAACTCCGAGGTACCGGCGACCTTGAAGTCCATGTCGCCGAGGGCGTCTTCCGCACCGAGGATGTCGGTCAGGGCCGCGTAGCGGGTCTGGCCGTCGACGGTGTCGGACACGAGGCCCATCGCGATGCCGGCGACCGGGGCCTTGAGGGGCACACCGGCGTTGAGCAGCGAGAGGGTCGAGGCGCAGACGGAACCCATCGAGGTCGAGCCGTTGGAGCTCAGCGCCTCGGAGACCTGACGGATGGCGTACGGGAACTCGTCACGCGACGGCAGCACCGGCACGAGGGCGCGCTCGGCGAGGAAGCCGTGCCCGATCTCGCGACGCTTCGGCGAACCCACGCGGCCGGTCTCACCGGTCGAGTAGGGCGGGAAGTTGTAGTGGTGCAGGTAGCGCTTCTTCGTGACGGGCGACAGCGAGTCGATCTGCTGCTCCATCTTGAGCATGTTCAGCGTGGTGACGCCGAGGATCTGCGTCTCGCCGCGCTGGAAGATCGCCGAACCGTGGACGCGCGGGATCACGGCGACCTCGGCGTCGAGCGGACGGATGTCGGCGAGGCCGCGGCCGTCCATGCGGATCTGCTCGGTCAGGATGCGGCCGCGGACGACCTTCTTCGTGACCGACTTGTACGCGGCGCCGACCTGCGAGTTGGCGACCTCGGGCAGCGAGCCCGCGGTGACCTGCTCGGCGATGGCGGCCTTGACGCGCGACTTGAGCGCGTCGTCGGCGTCCTGACGCTCGGTCTTGGCGGCGATCTTGTAGACGTCACCGAGCTCGGAGAGCGCGAGGGCCTCGACGGCCGAGTAGACCTCGGGCGCGTACGGCGGGAAGACCGGGAAGTCCTGGATCTCCTTGGCCGACTGCGCGGCGAGCTTGGCCTGTGCGTCGACGAGGGACTTGAGGAACGGCTTCGCCGCCTCGAGACCCTGGGCGACGATGGCCTCGTCGGGCTTGGTGGCGCCGCCCTGGATGAGATCCCAGGCGTGCTCGGTGGCTTCCGCCTCGACCATCATGATCGCGACGTCCTCGTTGCCGGCCTCGTCCGTGACGACACGACCGGCGACGGTCAGGTCGAACACGGCGTCGGCGAGCTGCGAGGCCTTCGGGAACGCGACCCACTGGTCGCCGATGAGCGCGAGGCGCACACCGGCGATCGGGCCGGAGAACGGCAGACCGGAGATCTGCGTCGACGCGGACGCGGCGTTGATCGCCAGCGCGTCGTAGAACTCGTCCGGAGCGATGCTCAGGACGGTGATGACGATCTGCACCTCGTTGCGGAGGCCGTCGACGAACGACGGACGCAGCGGCCGGTCGATCAGACGGCAGACGAGGATGGCCTCGGTCGACGGACGGCCTTCGCGACGGAAGAACGAACCGGGGATCTTGCCGGCGGCGTAGGAACGCTCCTCGACGTCGACGGTCAGCGGGAAGAAGTCGAAGCCCTCACGCGGGTGCTTGCCGGCGCTGGTGGCCGAGAGGAGCATCGTTTCCTCGTCCAGGTACGCGGCGACCGCGCCCTGGGCCTGCTGTGCGAGCCGACCGGTCTCGAACCGGACGGTGCGCTTGCCGTACTTGCCGTTGTCGATGACGGCTTCGGCGAACTTGATCTCGGGACCCTCCAAAAGGGCGCCTCCTTGATGTGTTTCCGGCAGGCCGTGGCGACGGCACTCGATGGTGCGTGCGCGCCGATCGTTCCGGACGCATGTCTGGCCAGCAGTAGAAGCACTCGGGAAACCGTTCCGGCCCGCGAGCCACCACCGATGACCAGCTCCGTGCCCGGCCTGCGCAGTGTTGTGTGTGACGTCCGGGGAATGAGTCCTCGGACACGATGGACTTTACCAGTCCTCAGGCTGTCGGCGGCGCGGCTCGCTGGACTCCTGGTGAACATCGGTAGCCTGCCGACATGCGCCTCACCCCCTCGCGGGGCGTGCTCGTCGCGGCCGCCGTGGTCGTCGGCGCGCTCGTCGCCCCGGCCCTGACCGCTGCCCCCGCGAACGCCACCGAGTACCCCACCTGGCAGGACGTCCAGCGCGCCAAGGGCAACGAGACCGCCAAGCGCGCCGAGGTGCAGAAGGTGCAGGCGGCGCTGCAGTCGGCGCAGGACGAAGCAGCCGCGAAGTCGCAGGCCGCCCTGGTGGCCTCGTCGAAGGCGGACGCGGCCGAGTCGGAGCTGGCGTCGGCCACCCAGGCCGCCACGAGCCTCCAGGCCCAGGCGCAGCACGCGAGCGAGACGGCGGACCGGGCCCAGCAGCGGGCCGGCCAACTGGCCGCGAACCTGTACCGCGACGGCAGCACGAACCAGATGACCACCCGCATCGCGACCGCGAAGAACCCGGACCAGCTGCTCTACCAGCTCGGCGCCCTCGACCAGCTGTCGGAGACCTGGGCCGGCGTCATGGACGACGCGTCCGTCGCGGCCGGCACGGCGTCGTCGCTGCACGAGCAGGCCGAGCGGGCCGAGACGGAACGCGCGACGCGCGCGCAGGCGGCCGAGGAGCGCTCGGCCGCGGCGAAGTCGGCGGAACAGGCGGCGGACGCCGCCGTCGAGTCGACGGAGCAGCACAGCGACGAGCTGTACGCGCAGCTCGCGTCGCTCAAGGACAGCACCGCGAAGCAGGAGGCCGGGTACGAACTCGGCCAGCGGGTCGCCGCGCAGAAGGCGGAGCAGCAGCGCAAGCGGGCCGCAGCGGCTGCGGCCGAGGCGGCGGCGAACGCAGCCGCGGCGAACGCCGGCAGCAGCGCTTCCAGCGGCGGCGCGACGAGCGGCGGCACCGGCTCGTCCTACCCGAGCACCGGGGGCGTCGCCGTGGACCCCGCGGCTGCGCAGGCCTACGCACGGAGCGCGCTCGGGTCGTACGGGTGGGGCTCCGACCAGTTCTCGTGCCTGGTGTCGCTCTGGACGCAGGAGTCCGGGTGGCGGGCGAACGCCCTGAACGCCTCGAGCGGCGCCTACGGCATCCCGCAGTCGCTGCCGGCCGAGAAGATGGCGGTCGCCGGAGCCGACTGGCGCACCAACGCGAACACGCAGATCGACTGGGGGCTCGCGTACATCAAGAGCGCCTACGGCTCACCCTGCGGGGCGTGGGGCCACGAGATGAGCGTCAACCCGCACTGGTACTGAGCCAGGAGCCAGCCGACGGTCAGTGACCGAGGCCACCGAGCAGGCTCGCGAAGTCCGGCGTCGCGGGGAGCGCGTCGGCTTCCTGCGGGGCCCGCCTGGAGGCCCGGATCGCCCAGGCCAGGTCGGCTCCGGCCCGGCGGATGCGACCGTCCAGGGCGGCCGCGTCACCGTCGGTCCCCCAGTCGTCGGTCGCGGCGAAGACCCCCGTAGGCACGATCGCCGCGCGCAGGTACGCGAAGACGGGCCGGAGGGCGTGGTCGATCGCGAGGGAGTGCCGCGAGGTCCCGCCGGTGGCACCGAGCAGGACGGGCATGTCGGCCATCGAGTCCTTGTCGAGCACGTCCAGGAACGACTTCGCCAGTCCACTGACGCCCGCCGTGAAGATCGGCGTGACGAACACGACGGCGTCGGCCTCGACCACGGCGGCCATCGCTGCCGAGAGCGCCGGGGCCGCGAAGCCGGTGAGCATGGCGTCGGTGATCTCGTGCGCGAGCGGCCGGAGTTCGACGTGCACGACGTGCGCCGGGGTGCCCTCGGCGACGAGCGACGCCACGGCGGCCTCGCCCAGACGGTCGGCGAGCAGGCGGGTGGAGCTGGGCTCGGAGAGTCCGGCGGAGACGACGGCGATGGTGGTCATGATGCTTCCCGACTTTCGATGCGTTTGCATGAACATAGCATCCAACCGGGTTGCCCTCGCAACCATTCCCGCCATCGAACAGCGTGCCCATCAGTCACGACTCCCCGCGCGCTGACTGCGAGCGGTCACGGAGTGTCGACTGGGACCGTTGTGGCCGACGAGTCGTGACCGCGGGACGAGCGCGGGCGACGTGTCGTGACCGACCTCGCGACCGACCGAGGACGGAATGCGGACTGAGCGGGGCCCCCGCCGAGCGTCGAACGCCCCGGGAACGAAGAACGCCCCGGTCCTCACGAGGAGGACCGGGGCGTTCGGTCAAGCGTGTGTCGGTCGACTAGCGACGCAGGCCGAGACGCTCGATGAGCGTGCGGTAGCGGGCGATGTCGACGTCGGAGAGGTAGCCGAGGAGACGGCGACGCTGACCGACCATGAGGAGCAGGCCACGACGCGAGTGGTGGTCGTGCTTGTGCTCCTTGAGGTGCTCGTTCAGGTCGTTGATACGACGCGTCAGAACGGCGACCTGGACCTCGGGGGATCCGGTGTCGCCCGGGTGGGTCGCGTACTCTTCGATGATCTCCTGCTTGACCTGTGCGTCAAGTGCCATGGTGATCCCCTTCCTGTCCGTTGCGCGGTGCCCGTGCCTGATGCACGAGCGCTCTTTGTCCGCGGCCGTTCGACGGCAACCGCACAAGACTACCAGAGTCCTAAGCGGTCCTGGGGTGCAGACGACGGCGGCGGCGACGCTCCGGCAGCAGACTGCGGACGAGTCCGACCAGCGTTGCGCCGAGCAGTCCGCCGAGGCCGTTCGACAGCACGTCGCGCGGGTCCGCGACGCGGTACGGCAGGTAGGTGGCCTGCGCGAACTCGATGCCGGTCGACAGCGCGACCGCGACGAGCGCGCCGAGGATCCACCAGCGACGGGGCAACCACAGCGCCGCGAGCATCCCCACGGGCACGAACATCGCGATGTTGGCGAGGAACTCGGTGCGCTCGTACGTGAACCAGGCACCGTGCGGCAGCTGCTGCACCCAGGCGATCGCGTGCAGCACGAGGGAGTTCTGGGCCGAGGTGAAGACCTGCGGGGTCAGCGTCATCCGCCAGATCACCCAGGCGTAGCCCGCGGTCAGGGCGAGGAGGAGGAGTCGACGGAACATCCGCACAGTGTGCTGCACGGTCCTGCGCGGCCGCTGGAGCGCTCCTGTCAGCCGTCGGTACGGCACCTGGGCGATCGCGGATCGGCGCTGGTCAGGACTCCCCCGTACCTGTCAGCATGGGTCCGGGCGCGATCGGTGCCCGCACCACCGACACCGCACGGGCAGATCAGGAGCACCGCAGCATGCCGGAGCACGAGGCACCCAGCACCCGACGCCGCAACCGCACCGGCGGCCTGCGGCAGTGGGGGTGGATCGCCGTCGCCGCCGTCGTCGTCGCCGCGGTCGTCACGACGCTCGTCGTCGGCCCGTGGAACGGCGGCCAGCCGGACGGCGACCGTACCCCGAGCGGCCGCACCGTCGCCGAGCGGAAGTCCGCCGCCGAGGCGTTCCCGGGCGGGCTCGCGCGCCAGCCGACCGCCGTGAACCAGGCCGGCATCCGCGAGCGACAGGCTCGGGCCGAGGGCGACGCCGCGACCGCCGAGCAGATCGCCGTGATCGCCGACCAGCCGATCGCGACCTGGCTGACGAACACCTCGCGGGCCGAGACCCGCTCGACGATCCGGTCGGTGGTCAGCACGGCGAAGCAACGCGGCGGCACCCCCGTGTTCGTCCTCTACAACATCCCGGACCGCGACTGCGGCAGCTACTCGAAGGGCGGCACCGAGGACGACGCCTACCTGCCGTGGGTCCGGTCGGCCGTCCGTGCGATGGCCGGTTCGCACGCGGTCGTGCTCGTCGAACCCGACTCGATCGCCCAGATCCAGAACTGCGAGCGGCTGCGTGACGAACGCCTGCCCCTGCTGCGGAAGGCCGTCGACGCGCTGACCGGCCACGGGCTCACCGTGTACCTGGACGGTGGCAACGAGAACCGTGTACCGACCGCCACCATGGCCGACTGGCTGCGGCAGGCCGGCGTCGACGAGGTGCAGGGGTTCTTCACGAACGTGTCGAACTTCTACCGTGTCGACCAGGAGCGCGCGTACGCCGACGAGCTCGCCGACGCGATCGGCGGCGACCCGCACTTCGTCATCGACGTCTCCCGCAACGGGCAGGGGTGGCGGGGAACCTGGTGCAACCCCGAGGGCGCCGGCCTCGGCCAGGAGCCGCACGTCACCGGCGGCAGCACCCGGCTCGACGCCCTGCTCTGGGTGAAGACGCCGGGGCTCAGCGACGGCACCTGCAACGGCGGCCCCGCGGCCGGCCAGTGGTGGGAGTCGTACGCGCTGGCCCTCGTCGAGCACCGCAAGCGAGACTGACCACGCCACGAGACGGCCCGCGCAGGGCCGTGTCGGTGCCCGGTGGTTGCATGTGCGCATGACCGCGACCGACCGCATCCGCTCCGTCGTCCCGCCCTACCTGCTCCGTGCCGTCGCCGACGCCGACGCGTTCCCCCGGGCGGCCTCGGCGGCACGCACCGCACTGGCCTCGCTCGACGCCGTGCAGGCGCCGAAGCACGCGCACCTGGTCGCACCGCGCGGCGTCAGCGGTGCCGTCGACCGCTCCCCGCAGCGGACGATCACCGACGCGCACGGCACCACGACGCTGCCCGGCACCGTCGTCCGGCGCGAGGGCGACGCCGACTCCGGTGACGCCGCGGTCGACGAGGCGTACGCGGGCCTCGGCGCCACGCACGCCTTCTGGCTCGAGGTGTTCGCCCGGGTGTCGATCGACGGCGCCGGGCTCCCCCTCGACGCGACCGTGCACTACGGCCAGGACTACGACAACGCCTACTGGGACGGCCGCCGGATGGTGTTCGGCGACGGCGACGACGAGGTGTTCCGCCGTTTCACCGTCGCGCTCGACGTCATCGGCCACGAGCTCGCGCACGGCGTCACGCAGTACACCGCCGACCTGACCTACCAGGGCCAGTCGGGTGCCCTCAACGAGTCGATCAGCGACGTCTTCGGTTCCCTGGTCGCCCAGTACGCGGCGGGGCAGACGGCGGAGCAGGCGAGCTGGCTCATCGGCGAGGGGCTGTTCACCGACGCCGTGCAGGGCGACGCGCTCCGGTCGATGCGGGCCCCCGGCACCGCGTACGACGACCCGGTGCTCGGGAAGGACCCGCAACCGGCGACCATGGCCGGCTTCGTCGTCACCACGGACGACGCCGGTGGGGTCCACACGAACTCCGGCATCCCGAACCACGCGTTCTTCCTGGCGGCCACGGCGATCGGCGGCCCCGCGTGGCTGGGTGCCGGCGCCGTGTGGTGGGACGCCCTGACGTCGGCCGAGGTGACCGCCTCGATCGACTTCGCGGGCTTCGCCACCGTCACCGTCGACGCGGCCGGGCGGCGGTTCGGGGACGGCTCCGCCGAGCAGACCGCGGTCCGTCAGGCCTGGCAGCGGGTGGGCGTGCTCGACTGACCGCGCCACCCGGGCGTAGCGTCGAGGGCATGCGCATCGAGGTCCGCCGCTCCGGGGGCTTCGCCGGCACCACACGGCGCTGGCGGGTCGACACCGACACGAGCAGCGACCCCACGGCGTGGTCCGACGTCGTCGACGCGCTGCGGCGCACCCCGGCACCGACGGCTGCGCCCGTCCCCGACGACTTCAGCTGGACGATCACCGTCGAGCGCACCACCGTGACGATCCCGGGTCGCCGCCTCGACGGCCCGTGGGCCGACCTGGTCGCGCGGGTGCGGTCCGAGGGCGACCCGACCTGAGCCGGGAGGCCCGTGGTGGGCCCGCACCGGGCCTCCCGTCCGCCCCGCGGTGACGCAACCGCCCACCGATCGTGCGCAGGAACGGTCGCGTGGGACCGACGGACCCGACCGTTCCTGCGCACGAAGTGCGCGGGGACACGCGCGCGACCGTCAGTCGACGTCGATGACCGTCAGGCGACGGGTCGGACGCGTCATCGCGACGTACACCGCGGCGGCGGCGCGGGCGGCGTCGGCACCCACGCCGTCGGGGTCGACGAGCAGCACGCCGTCGAACTCCAGGCCCTTGGCGTCCGCACCCGTCAGCACCGTGAGCGAGCCGGCGTTCGGCGAGGCGAGGCCCCGGACGTCCGCCTCGGTGCGGGCGAGCCGCTGCCGGACCGTGTCGACCTGGGCCTCGGGGACGATGACGCCGATGGTGCCGGAGCCGATCCGGGCACGCTCGGCGTCGGCAACGGCCACGACGGTGTCGAGCAGGTCGGCCCGGGCGACGCGGACGCGCTCGACGGGGTCACCGTCTCGAACGGCCTCGTTGCGGGTGACCGTGAGGCCGGCGCTGTCCGCGAAGGCCCCGGCGGCCTCGACGATGGAGCGCGGGGTGCGGTAGTTCACCGTGAGCTGCTCGATGCGGTGGTCGAGCGGCACCTGCGGCGCACGGCCGCGTCGGCGACGCGCGAGCGCCCCGATGACGTCGTCCCAGGTGCGTGCGGCACCCGGCGAGGAGCCCTGCGCCATGTCGCCGACGATCGTGAAGGAGCGCAGCGGGTTGCGGCGGGCGAGCACGCGCCACTGCATCGGCGAGAGCTCCTGCGCCTCGTCGACGACGATGTGCCCGTAGGTCCACTCGCGGTCGTCGGCGGCGCGCTCGGCCGTGGAGCGGGGGTCGCCGCCCTCGGCGAACGAGCCGGCGACCTGCTCGGCGCTGACGATGCCCTCGACGCCCATGTTCTCGATGGCCTGGCGGGCGTTCTCGATGTCACGGTTCCGGCTGGCCTTCGCGGCGCGCTTGGCGGCGCCGCCGGTCGGGTCGAACGGGCCGAGCAGTTCGGCGGCCTCGTCGAGCAGGGGGACGTCCTCGACGGTCCAGGCCGTACCGCGGGCGCGCTGCAGCAGGGCTCGGCGCTCCGGCGTCCAGTCGGGGGTGAGCGAGGCGAGCCAGTTCGGCCGGGCGTAGAGGTCCTCGAGGAACTTCTCGGGCGGCAGCGGCAGCCACGCGGTGTTGAGCAGCACGCGGGCGTCGTACGAGCTCCGGATGTCCTCGCGCAGGACCTTCTCGTCGGCCTCGTCCACCGTGGTGCCGCGCTCCCGCAGCTGCTCGGCGAGCAGGCGGGTCATCGCGTCGAGGGCGGTCTTGTTGAACGTGACGCGGGCGGCGTTGTGCGGCTTGCCGCGGTCCTGCGCACGCTTCATGGCGTCGGCGACGAGCTGCGGCGGCACGACGAGCCGCTCGCCCTCGATGTCGAGCGTGACCGACTCGGTCGGCACGACCTGGCGCGAGCGCACGGCCCGCCGAAGGAGTGACGCCATCTGCGCGGCGCCCTTCACGGCGGCGACGTCGCGGGTGTCGTGCGTCGTCGCGTGCACGCCCGGGTAGAGCGAGCCGAGCGACGCCATCACGACACCGGTCTCGCCGAGCGACGGGAGCACCTGCTCGATGTAGGTCAGGAACGCCGGGGACGGGCCGACCATGAGCACGCCGGAGCCCCGCAGCCGCTCGCGGTAGGAGTAGAGCAGGTAGGCGGCGCGGTGCAGCGCCACGGCGGTCTTGCCGGTGCCGGGGCCGCCCTGCACGATGAGCACGCCCTCGAGCGGGGAGCGGATGATGCGGTCCTGCTCGCCCTGGATCGTCGCGACGATGTCGGTCATCCGGCCGGTGCGCTCAGCGGTGACCGCGGCGAGCAGCGCCCCTTCGCCCTGCAGGTGGGTGCGCTCGTCGTCGTACAGCGAGGCGTCGAACACCTCGTCCTCGACGCCGACCACGCGACGACCCTGCAGGGACAGGTGCCGACGGGACCGCATGCCCATCGGGTGCGCCGCGGTGGCCTGGTAGAAGGCGCTCGCACCCGGGACGCGCCAGTCGAGCAGCAGCGGCCGGTGCTCGGCGTCGCGCAGCCCCACACGGCCGATGTACCGGAAGGTGTCGTCGGGGTTGTCGGGCTCGGCGACCTCGAGCCGGCCGAAGACCAGCCGGTCCCCCACCCGCTCGAGCGTCGCGACGGTGTCCTCGTAGAGCCGCGCGTACGCGTCGCGCTCGCTGCGGCTCTGGTGGTTCCCGCCGACCGCCTGTCGGCGGGTCTCGGCGAGGCGCTGTTCGGCCTCGACGGTCAACTCGTCGAGACGACGGAAGAGGCCGTCGACGTAGCCGCGTTCACGGTCGATCTCGGTCGGTTCGGACACACGCAACCCTTCGGGAAGAGGGGGAACCAGTGTACTGCCCACCGGGAGCCCCGCTGTCCCCGAAGGGTCACGTCGGAGTCACATCTCTTCGTGCGTGTCCGGGTCACCATCCCACAGACGACCGCGCTCGAGCG
Source organism: Curtobacterium sp. MCSS17_006 (assembly GCF_003234215.1). Lineage (NCBI taxonomy): Bacteria > Bacillati > Actinomycetota > Actinomycetes > Micrococcales > Microbacteriaceae > Curtobacterium > Curtobacterium sp. MCSS17_006. Next base: position 62,079 of record NZ_QKSO01000005.1, read on the forward strand.
CGGAGATCGCCTGCACCTCGTCGTCGGTCAGCTCGAAGCCGAAGACGTCGAGGTTCTCCTTCTGGCGGGCTGCGTCGCCCGACTTCGGCACCGGCACGGCACCGAGCTGGACGTGCCAGCGCAGCACGACCTGGCCGGGGGCCACCCCGTGCGCCGCGGCGGCATCGACGATCGGCTGCTCGGTGAGCAGTTCCGACCGCTTCGCGAGCGGGCTCCAGCTCTCGGTCACGATGCCGAGCTCCTGGTGCACCTTCCGCAGTTCCGCCTGGGGGAAGTACGGGTGCAGCTCCACCTGGTTGACGGCCGGGGCGACCCCGGTGGCGTCGACGATGCGGCGCAGGTGCTCGGGCGTGAAGTTCGAGACGCCGATCGAGCGGACCTTGCCGCTGTCGCGGAGGTCGACGAACGCCTTCCAGGTGTCGACGAACTTGTCCACCGACGGGTTCGGCCAGTGGATCAGGTACAGGTCGACGTGGTCGAGCCCCAGGTTGCCGAGGGTCTCGTCGATCGAGCGGTGCGCCTCGTCGTAGCCGTGGTGCCGGCCGGGGAGCTTCGACGTGACGACGAGGTCCTCGCGCGCCACCTCGGACTCACGGACCGCCTTGCCGACGGCGTCCTCGTTGCCGTAGTTCAGCGCCGTGTCGAGCAGCCGGTAGCCGCTCGCGATCGCGGTGCCGACTGCCGCAGCGCCCTCGTCGCCGTTCAGGCCGTAGGTGCCGAGGCCGAGCTCCGGGAACCGGTGGCCGTCGTTCAGCTCGATCGTCGGGGCACCGACCTGCATCAGCGGACCCCGAGCAGGTCGATCACGAAGATGAGGGTCTTGCCGGACAGGAAGTGGCCGCCACCGGCCGGGCCGTAGGCGAGCTCCGGCGGGACGACGAGCTTGCGGCGACCGCCGACCTTCATGCCGGGGATGCCCTCCTGCCAGCCGCGCACCAGGGCCGCGAGCGGGAAGTCGATGGGCTCGCCGCGGTTCCAGGAGCTGTCGAACTCCTCGCCGGTCTCGTACTCGACGCCGGCGTAGTGGACCTTGACGGTGGAGCCGGCGGACGCTTCCTCGCCGGAACCCTCGACGATGTCGGTGATGACGAGCTCGGTGGGGGCGGGGCCCTCGGGGGCGTCGAACTCGGGCTTGCTGTTCAGGTCAGTCATGCCCGTCAGTCAACCAGAGCGCGCACCGGGCACGCGCAACGAGCGTCCAGCCCGCAGAATGGTTCCACCGTGACACCATCGACTCCCGCACCGCCGCGCCGCCGCCTGCTCGCCGACCTCACCCCGCTCCGCCGCTCGCCCGCCTTCGCCCGGCTCTGGGCCGGCACGGCGATCGCCGGCATCGGCACCCAGATGACCACCGTCGCCGTCGGGCTCGAGGTCTACGAGATCACCCGCTCGACCTTCGCCGTGGCCCTCGTCGGTGTCATCGCGCTCGTGCCGATGATCGTCGCCGGCCTGTACGGCGGCATGCTCGCGGACGCCTTCGACCGACGCCTCGTCGCGCTCGTGTCGTCGATCATCGCGTGGGTCGCCGTCGCCCTGATCGCCACGCACGCCTGGCTCGACCTGCACAGCGTCGCACTGCTGTACGTGCTCGCGACGGTGAACGCCGTGGCCGCCACCGTCAGCAACGCCTCCCGCTCGGCCATCGTCCCGCGGCTCGTCGGCACCGACCTGCTGCCCGCGGCGAGCGCCCTGGGCGGAATCGCGTCCGGGTTCCAGGTCACCGTGGGTCCGGCGATCGCCGGTGTGCTCATCGCGAGCGTCGGGTTCGCGCCGACCTACACGATCGACGTCGTGCTGTTCACGTTCGCGTTCCTCGGGGTGTTCACGCTGCCCCGGATGGCCGCCGACCACGACGCTCTGCGGCCGGGGCTCGGCTCGCTCATCGAGGGCGCGAAGTTCCTGCGGCGGTCGCGCAACATCACGATGACCTTCGTGCTCGACATCATCGCGATGACGTTCGGGCAGCCGCGCGTGCTGTTCCCCGCGATCGGCGCGCTCGTCATCGGCGGCGGGTCGATCACGGTCGGCACCCTGACCGCCGCGTACGCGATCGGGGCGCTGCTGTCGAGCGTGTTCTCCGGGCCGCTCGGGCACGTCCGACGCCAGGGTGAGGCCGTCGGCTGGGCCATCACGGCGTACGGCGGGGCGATCGCGGCGTTCGGTGTGGTCATCGCGCTGGCACACGTGCTCGGCGGCCGCTCGGGCGAGGCGTTCGGCGTCGAGATCCTGCCGGCGCTCGGGCTCGCGGCGCTGTTCCTGGCGATGGCCGGCGGCGCGGACAACGTCAGCTCGGTGTTCCGGAACACGATCCTGCAGGCGGCGTCGCCGGACGGCATGCGCGGTCGGCTGCAGGGCATCTTCATCGTCGTGGTCACGGGCGGCCCGCGGCTCGGCGACCTGTACGCCGGCCTGGTCGTCGCAGCCGGCATCGCGTACCCGCCGGTGATCGGCGGCGTGCTCATCATCGGCCTCGTCGCGCTGCTCCTCCGGATGGTCCCGTCGTTCCGCCGCTACGACGCCCTGCATCCGCACGCCAACTGACGGCCGCGGCGGTCCGGGCGGGCCGCAAAACACCGGTGTTCGCACGTCGAACACCCGCGTTCCGCGGTGCGGAGCGTGAACACCGGTGTTTTGCGGGCGCACCAGCGCGACCAACAGGCAGTCTGGAGGCGCGGGGCGGGCCCGCCACGGGCCTCCAGGACCGCACGTGTCGGGTACGGTACGACGCATGCCGGACAGCGCATCGCGCGACCTCCAGCGGACGGGAGTCCGCGCCGTCGTCCGGCGCACCTACCACTCGGTCATCCGGCACCGCGTCGTCGACGCGGCCGCGTCGCTGACGTTCTTCGCGCTGCTGACGGTGTTCCCGACCGCGCTCGCCGTCGTGTCCGCGCTGTCGATCGTCGACCGGAAGGGCGACAGCGTCACCGACATCGTCGAGGTGCTCGGGTTCATCGTCCGGCCGGAGACCGCGTCGCACCTCGAGACACCGCTCCGGCAGCTGCTCACCCTGGACAACCCGTGGCTCGGCTTCACGATCGGCGTCGTGCTGACGCTCTGGTCACTCTCCGGCTACGCGACTGCGTTCGGGCGGGCGATGAACACCGCGTACGAGGTCGAGGAGGGCCGGCGGATCTGGAAGTTCCGCAGCATGATGCTCCTCGTCACGCTGCTCGTCATGGTCGGCGGTGCCGTCGCGATCGTCATCCTGCTCGGCACGCCGACGATCTCCGAGGCCGTGATCCGGCAGCTCGGGTGGGCGCCGTGGATCGACGACGTGTGGAACGTGGTGAAGTGGCCGGTGCTCGCGGCCGACCTCGTGGTGATGGTGGCGGTGCTCTACTACGCGACGCCGAACGTGAAGACCCCGCAGCTGCGGTGGGTGTCCGCCGGTGCCGCGTTCGCGATCGTGACCTGGGCCATCGCCACCATGGGGTTCGCGCTCTACGTGGAGACCCTCGGCGGCGGGAACCGCGCGTACGGGTGGCTCGGCGGCGCGATCCTGCTGCTCGTGTACCTGTACATCTCGAACTTCGTGCTCGTGGTCGGCGGCGAGCTCGACTCCGAGGTGATCCGGATGCGGCAGCTGCTGGCCGGCATCGAGGCGGACGAGTCGATCCGGCTGCCGCTGCGGGACGTCACCCGCAACTTCACGCTCGCGCGCTGGCGGGACCAGGACATCGCGGCCGCGCAGCACGTCCGGGCCGAGGCCGCTCGGGTGGCCGAGGAAGAGGACGCCGAGCCGACCCCGGGCGAGGAGCACCTGCGGGCGATGGCGCAGCAGGTGCGGGTGGGCGAGCGGCCGCTGCCCTGACGCGTGCTCGCATGCGTCGGCGCGCGCGACCGCGGGCGCGGGCCTGCTCGCGCCGCCGTGCTCGGGCCGCCGTGCTCGGGTCAGTGCTTGCGCGCCTCGGCGTCCAGCATCTCCTCGGTGACGATCGGGATGGCCCCCGTCGCCAGCTCGATGCCCGACAGCCGTGCCGGGCTGAGCACCCGCATGACCTGGTCCTCCTCCATCAGGCCGGCGGCCACGACGAGCGTCGAGATCGGCGTCGAGGTGGTCAGCGCCGTGTGCGCGATCGACGCCGCCGCCGCGTACCCGATGTACGGCGTGAGTGCGGTGACGACGCCGACGTTGGTGTCGACCTGAGCCGCGAGCTTCGCCTCGTTCGCCTCGATGCCGACGACGCAGTGCTCGCGCAGGGTCGCGCAGCCGCGGGACATCCACTGCAGCGACTGGAGGATCGAGTGGGCGATGATCGGCTCGAAGGCGTTGAGCTGGAGCTGCCCGCTCTCCGCCGCCATCGTCACCGTGGTGTCCGCGCCGGCGACCGCGTAGGCGATCTGGTTCACGACCTCGGGGATCACCGGGTTGACCTTGCCCGGCATGATCGACGAGCCGGCCTGGCGTGCCGGCAGGGTGATCTCACCGAGGCCCGCCTGCGGTCCGGACGACAGCAGCCGCAGGTCGTTGCAGATCTTCGAGAGCTTCGCGGCGCTCCGCTTCACGGTGCCGGACAGGGTCATGAACGACCCCGCGTCGCTCGTCGCCTCGATGAGGTCGGGAGCGGTGACGACGTCGATGCCGCTCGCCTCCTGCAGCTGGCGGCGGACCTCGTCGCGGTAGAGCGGGTCCGCGGTGATGCCCGTGCCGATCGCCGTCGCACCGAGGTTCATCTCGGCGAGCAGCGGCATCACCTTGCGGAGCAGGTCCGCGTCCTCCTGGATGGTGTGCGAGAACCCGGTGAACTCCTGCCCGAGGGTCATCGGCACCGCGTCCTGCAGCTGGGTCCGGCCGACCTTGAGCACGTCGGCGAAGGCCCGGCCCCGCTCGGCGAACGCCGCGGAGAGCTCCTCGAGCTGCACGATGAGCCGACGGACCCCGAAGATCATCGCGATCTTGATGCTCGTCGGGTACGTGTCGTTGGTCGACTGGCTGCGGTTCACGTGGTCGATCGGGTGCAGGTACGCGTAGTCGCCCCGCTCCCGCCCCAGGAGTTCGAGGGCCCGGTTCGCGAGGACCTCGTTCGTGTTCATGTTCGTGCTCGTCCCCGCGCCGCCCTGCACCACGTCGACGACGAACTGCTCGCGGAGCGCTCCGTCGCGGACCTCCTGCGCCGCCCGGTCGATCGCGTCGGCACGCTCGTCGTCGAGGACACCGATCGCCCGGTTCGCCCGAGCCGCCGCCTGCTTCACGGTGACGAGTGCCTCGATGAGGTCCGGGTACACGGCGATCGGCACGGAGGTGATCGGGAAGTTCTCCAGCGCCCGCAACGTGTTGATGCCCCAGTACGCGTCGTTCGGGACCTCCCGTGATCCCAGCGAGTCGCTCTCGGTCCGCGTCGTCGTCGTCACAGGTGCCTCCTCGTTGCCGGTCACACGTCGAGGCTAGTCCCGTCCGTCCGGCCGGTCCGGGAACGCGCCGGTGCTGGGCCGAGCGGGCGGCGTACCCGTGCGAGCGGGCGGAATGCCTCGGTCGCCTCGGCAACGCACGCTGGCATTTCGCCCACTCGCCCGGGGACGGCCTGGAGGCCCGGTGCCAGGCCGCCACGGGCCTCCCGTCCGACCCGCCCGCGCACTTCGTGAGCAGAAGGGGTCGGGTCCCACCCGGCGACGCGACATCTTCTGCTCACCAAGCGCGCCGCCTGCGCGAGCGGGCGGAATGGCGTGGTCGCCTCCGCCACGCACGGCGGCATTTCTCCGCGCCCGCGACGGCCTGGAGGCCCGGTGCCAGGCCGCCACGGGCCTCCCGTCCGCCCCGCGGTCACGCCCCGGACGCGAGCGGGCGAAATGGCGGGGTAGGCGCGAGCGCGGACGCGGGCATTTCGCCCGCTCGTGCCGCAGGCGCGGCGAACGCGCGCCCGCGCGCGCACTTCGTGAGCAGAAGGGGTCGGGTTCCACACCGCGACGCGACATCTTCTGCTCACCAAGCGCGCCGCCCGCGCGAGCGGGCGAAATGGCGGGGTGGAAGCAGCGGCGGACGCGGGCATTTCGCCCGCTCGTGCCGCAGGCGCGGCGAACGCGCGACGAGTGAGCAGAAAACGCCGGGTCGCGAGGGGCGAACCGGCGTCTTCTGCTCGCTCGGTGAGCGTGCCCGTCAGTGGAACTGCGGGACGATGAGGTAGATGCCGTAGAGCACGACGGCGCCGCACACGACGAAGCACGCGACGGCAGCGGCGCGGAGTGCGCGTGCGGCCGCCGAGGCTCCTGCCGGGTTCGGGAAGCCGGCGGTGGCCGGGCCGATCGTGCCGTCGTCCTTCACGGTGAACTTGCCTTCGCGGGTGTCGGCGGCGCTCCAGAGACGGAGGCCGACCGAGTACACGGCGACGACGAAGCACGACGAGACGACGGCGACGAGCGCCACCGTGAGGAATGCAAACCAGTCGATGCCCATCAGCGACGGCCTCCCTTGCGGGCCGCCATGCGACGGAGCGTGCGCTCGCGGCTCAGTTCGGCGCGACGCTGGGCGACCGCGTCGGCACGCTTCTTGCGCTGCATGTCACGCAGCTCCTTGCGGGTCAGGACCGCGTTCGCGGCGACGTCGACCTCGATCGCGGAGGCCTGCTCGTGCGGCTTGCGGAGCGACCACAGGTACAGGCCGAGGATGACGACGGCACCGATCACGGCGTCGAGCACGAGCCCGATGACGCCGAGGCGGGCGATGCCCGAGGCGACCGCACCGACCGCGGCGGCCGCGGGCAGGGTGATGAACCAGGCGATGACGATCTTGCCGGCGGTCGACCACTGGATCTTCGAGCCGCGGCGGCCGAGCCCGGCGCCGATGATGGAGCCCGAGGACACCTGCGTGGTCGACAGCGCGAAGCCGAGGTGGCTGGAGGCGAGGATCGTCGCTGCGGTCGAGGCCTCGGCGGCGAAGCCCTGCGTCGCACGGATCTCGGTGATGCCCGAGCCGAGGGTGCGGATGATGCGCCAGCCGCCCGTGTAGGTACCGAGGGCGATCGCGAGGGCACAGGCGACGACGACCCAGAACTGCACGCCCTGGTTCGACGACTGCGCGCCCGAGGCGATGAGCGTCAGCGTGATGACACCCATCGTCTTCTGCGCGTCGTTGGTGCCGTGCGCCAGGGACACCATCGAGCTGGTGAAGACCTGCCCGATGCGGAACCCACCGCGCTCGTTCGGGAACACCGGACGCTTCGTGATCCGGTACGCGATGCGCGTCGACAGGAACGACACGAGCGCGGCGATCACGGGCGAGGCGAACGCGGGGATGATCACCACCGTCAGCAGCGCGACGTAGTTGACCGACTGGAACCCGGCACCGACGATCGCGGCACCGATCAGCCCGCCGAACAACGCGTGCGACGACGACGACGGCAGCCCGCGGAGCCACGTGATCATGTTCCAGACGACTGCCCCGATCAGGCCCGCGAAGATCATCTCGGGGCTGATGGCGACGCCACCGGGGCCCTCGTTGATCAACCCGTGCGAGATCGACGTCGCCACGGCGGTGCTGAGGAACGCACCGACCAGGTTGAGCACCGCAGCGACGGTGACCGCCACCTTGGGCTTCATGGCGCCGGTCGCGATCGGGGTCGCCATCGCGTTGGCGGTGTCGTGAAAACCGTTTGTGAAGTCGAAGAAGAGGGCCAACGCGATGACCAGGACGACTATGAGTGTGATGTCCACCGCGGGCAAGTGTCCCAGGCGTCGGCCCTTCGAGCAAACCTGATCGTCCACCTGTTGTTCACCGCAGCTTCACACTCGTTCAGCTTCGGAACCATGCCGATGGGAGAATGCGTCCATGGACACCGCTGAGCTCCTCATCCTGCTGATCGGATCGCTCGCGGTGACGGGGTTCGCCCGAGCCAAGGGACTCCCCGCTCCGCTGCTCGTCACGGCGGTCGCCCTGGCCGCCTCGTTCCTGCCCGGGCTGCCGCCGATGGAGATCGACTCCGAGGTCATCCTCACGGTGATCCTGCCGCCGCTGCTCTACTCGGCGGCCCTCGACGTGTCGTGGCAGAGCTTCCGCGGCTCGATCAAGCAGATCCGACGGCTCGGCATCTTCCTGGTGATCGTCACCGCGCTGGTCGTCGGCGGGGTGGCGTACCTGCTCATCCCGGACATGACCCTGCCGGCGGCGATCCTGCTCGGCGCGATCGTCGCCCCGCCGGACGCGGTGTCCGCAGCCGCGATCGGCCGGAAGCTCGGACTGCCCCGCCGTGTCATGACCGTGCTGTCGGGCGAGAGCCTGATCAACGACGCGGCCTCGCTGACCCTGGTGCGGGTGTTCACGCTCATCATCGCGGGCACGTCGCTGACGATCTGGCAGGACCTCGGCATCTTCGGCCTGGCGATCGGCGTCGGACTGGTCGTCGGCATCGTGCTCGGTGTCGTCGTGCACTGGATCCGGATGCGCATCAACGACCCCGTGGTCGAGACGATCATGAGCATCCTGCTGCCCTTCGTCGCCTACATCCTCGCCGAGGACCTGTCCGGCTCCGGGGTCATCGCGGTCGTCACGGCCGGCCTGTACATCGGCTACAACTCCCCGAAGGAGGGCTACGCCACCCGACTGCAGGAGCGCCCGCTCTGGACGAGCATCGACGTCATCCTCGAGGGCTTCGTGTTCGCGCTCATCGGCCTGCAGCTCAACACCGTCGTGCAGGACCTGGTCGAGAGCGAGCGGAGCCTCGGGCAGACGCTCACCGCTGCGGCCGTCGTGCTCGCGGTGGTGATCCTGGTCCGGCCGCTGTTCGTGTTCGAGTCCTACGCGCGCAACCGCTTCAACGGGAAGTGGCTCCGGCCGCTGCGGATCAAGCTGTCCCGCGGGCACCCGTCGCTGCGCTGGATGCGTGGTTCGGCCGAGCCGAAGCTCAACTGGCGGGAGCTCACCGTCATCTCGTGGACGGGCATGCGCGGTGTGGTGACCCTGGCCGCAGCGGTGTCGGTCGTGGCCAGCCCGACGCAGATCCCGGCGCAGGACACGATCTTCATCATCGCGTTCTTCGTCACCGTCGGCACCCTGCTGCTGCAGGGACTCACCCTGCCGTTCGTCATCCGCGCGCTCAAGGTGCAGGACCCGGCCGAGGGCGAGGAGGACGTGCGCAGTGAGATGCGGCTCAACCAGCGCACCACCGAGGCCGCGATCGAGCTGCTCGAGAAGCGGCGTCCGGCGTGGGCGAAGCAGTACGGCTCGGAAGCCGTCGACTCGGTGGTCAACCGGCTGAAGGCGCGACTCGAGCGTCAGGCCGAGACGTTCCGTCAGGACGCCGAGGAAGAAGAGGACGAGGGGCGGAACGTCGCACTGCGCCTCCGGGGCTCGCAGATCCAGGACATCCGACGCGAGCTCCTCGACCGCCGCCGCGAGATCGTGCTCGAGGAGCGCGAGAAGGGGAACCTCGACGAGGAGGTCATGCGCCGCGTGCTCGTGACCCTCGACGCGGAAGAGCTCGCCATGGACTCGGCGCAGGCGTCGCGCAGTCGCTCCTGAGCACCCCGGGCGTATCCTGGCGCTCCGATCGAGAGCAGGAGCAGAGCGCCGAGTGAGCACGCCGCGGAACGACGTCCCCAGGAACGACGACGGACCGGAGCGCCCCGGCGGTTCCCGTCCCACGCCGCCGAAGCCGCGTGGGACCAGGCCCTCCGCACGTGGGACCAAGCCGCGTCGTGGTGGCAAGGTCGCCGGGCACACGCGTTCGGGACCCCGGCGACAGGCTCCGGTACCGGCACCCCAGCAGCACGGTGCCTACCGCCGGTGGTACTCGACCCTGCACCCGTCACTGCAGCTGATCGGCCTGCAGCTCTGGATGCCGCTGTTCTTCATCGTCGGGTTCTGCCTGTGCTACGTCTTCGCGTTCCACGCCCCGCACCCGCACGACGTCCCGATCGCCCTGATCGGCAGCGACCCGGCGTTCGTGCAGGCGGTGCAGCAGGCGTTGCCGGGCGAGTTCGTGTTCCACACGTACGACTCGCTCGCGCAGGCGAAGCGCGACGTGGTGGGTGGCTCGATGGCGGTCGCGTACGACCCCGCCGCGAACGAGTTCTTCAAGGCGAGCGCGCACCAGTTCCAGGTCGCGAGCCTCGTGCCGGCCACCCTCACCGCGGTGCTGACCGGCCTGGGCGTGGCGACCCCGAAGGTCACCGAGCTCGCACCCCTGCCGGCGTGGGACGAGTACGGCACCGTGGCGATGTACGTCATGCTCGCGTGGTGCATCGGCGGCTACATGGTCGCGATGTTCATCGGCATCATGGGCGGCCCGCTCCGGCACCGCACCCGGATGACGGTCATCGTGGTCGGCGGCCTGGTCATCTCGCTCATCACGAACACGCTCGCCGGGCCCGTGCTCGGCGCCATCCACGGGCACTGGATCCAGCTCGTGCTCATCGCCTGGGGCTGGATCGTGGCGATCGGCCTGGCGGTCAACGGCCTGAGCTACTTCGTCGGCCGGTTCATCGCCGCGCCCGCGATGATCTGCTTCGTCTTCCTGTCCATGCCGTCGTCCGGCGGCGCCTACCCGAAGTGGTTCATGCCCGAGCCCTTCGCCTGGCTGAACAACGTCGTCGTCGGCTCGAGCATGGTCGACATGATCAAGCACCAGGTCTACGGCGTCGGCCCCGGTCCGGCTCGCGGCCTGATCACGATGGCCTGCTACGCCACGGCCGGCCTGGTGCTGATGTACTTCGGCAAGAAGTGGTGGGAGCGCCGACGGATCCGCGCGATCGTCACCGGCCGGACCACGATGTTCCAGGACGCCAACACCGCCAACCGCGAGTTCCTCGGCGGGCAGCGCGACGCCGAGCTCGAGCGCCACGGCCTGACCTCCACCGAGACCGGCACCCTGAGCGTGCTGCGGGACGACGACTGGGAGGACGACCGCACCGGCGGTGACGTCTTCACCGGCGGTCGCGACGGCCTGGAGCCGGACGCGACGCCGACCGGGCGCATCGCCGTGCAGCGCCCCGCGAACCGGAAGGAACCGCGACCGGCGGCGGCTCCGCACGGCAAGCACGCCGACCGCTGACGCGTATCCTGATCGGATGAACCCGCGCATCACCTGGCACCGCGTCCTCATCACCGTCGTCGTCGTGTTCCTCGTGCTGACGGTCGGCTTCTACGCCGCGAGCGTCCTGCTCGCGCCCGCCGACGGCCGCGGCACCGCCGGGCTGTTCGTCGGGTGGGCGATGTTCTCGATGATCGGCGCGATCGTCGTCGGCATCATCGACTTCTTCGTGCGGCCCCTGGGTGGCCGGAGCGGCGACGCCGACGTCATGGCCGCCGCCGAGGAAGCGCGCACCGGCAGCACCCGCACCCAGCAGCCGCGCTAGCAGCAAGCAGCAAGCAGCTACTCACCCACGCCGACACCGACACCCGTCCCGGTGAACCCGGCGACGGTCGCGTCGTCCTCGGCGAACGTGAACCGCGCGCGGACGCTGCCGCCCGCGAGCACCCCCGGCAACCAGTACCGGGCGTCGTCCCACATCGCGTCGTACGGCACGGCGTCGACGGGGATCCACCGCGGCTCGAGTTCGTCGGAGCCCGACGGGTCTCCCTGCCAGCGGCGGCAGACGAAGACGTCCGAGACCTGGGACCAGGACGGTCGGTACGGGAACCGGTAGTCCAACGTGCCACGGGCCTCCAGGTCGACCGCGTCGAGCCGCAGGCCGACCTCTTCACGCACCTCGCGCACGGCGGTCTCGACCGCCGACTCACCGGGCTCCCGCTTGCCGCCGGGGCCGACCAGCCGGCCGGTGCCGAGGCCGCGGCGCTTCTCACCCAGCAGCACCTCGGGGCCTGCCTCGCCGTCGCGCAGCAGGTACACGACCACCACCCGGGGATGCTGGGACTTGCTCTCGTCGCGAAGGGTCACGCGTCCAGTGTGACCGATGGAGTGTCGTACGCTTTTCCCATGGCAGGCGTGCTGCGGGGGCACCATGGCTGAGCCCCGCAGGACCGGGCGCAGCCTCGAAGTGCTGCGCGCCGAGGCCGCCGAGGAGATCTCGATGCTCGTCGAGCACCGGAGCCGTCAGGGCGAGGATCCGTGGGAGTTCATGCCGACGCTCCCCACCGTCGACGAGCAGGTCGTGCTGATCCTGCGTGCGGACGCCGTCGACCTGGACGAGGCGATCGGCAAGCGGCACGCGCAGTGGTCGAGCCACCCGGCGTCCGGGCAGGGCACCCGGCTGGGCGAGGAGTACCACCGGCTGCGCCGGATCGCGCTGCAGCACCCCGAGCTGACGCCCGCCGTGTGGAAGCTGCTGGGCGCGCTGCCCGAAGCCGGCTGAGCTGCGGTTGGATGGACGCATGACCGAAACCGTGCTCGCCGTCCTCAACCAGCCCTCCCGCGACGCTGCGCCGCACGACCCCGCGGCCGACGCCTTCACCTGGGCGAAGCCGCTCGAGGAGCACGTGCAGGTGCAGGACCTCGGCGTCACGCGCGGCGACGGCGTGTTCGAGACGATCACGGTGATCGACGGTCGGCCCCAGGCCCTCGAGGCGCACCTCGCCCGCTTCGGCCGCTCCGCCGCGATGCTTGACCTGCCCGCGCCCGACCCGGAGGCCTGGCGCCAGGCCATCGAGGCCGTCTGCGCCCGGCTCGACCCGGTGCGCGAGGCCTTCGCCAAGACCGTCCTGACCCGCGGCGTCGAGGGCACCGACCGCCCGACCGGGTGGGTCTACGCGGCGCCGTCGGGCGACTCCACGGCCGCACGCACCGAGGGCATCTCCGTCGTCGTCCTGGACCGCGGGTACCGGCACGACGTCGAGCGCACCTCGCCGTGGCTGCTGCAGGGCGCGAAGACGCTGTCGTACGGCGTCAACATGGCCGCCCTGCGCGAAGCCGTCCGCCGCGGCGCCGACGACGCCCTGTTCGTCTCGAGCGACGGATACGTGCTCGAGGGCACGCGCGCCAACCTGATCATGAAGGTCGGCGACCGGCTCGTCACGCCCCGCACCGACATCGGGATCCTGGCCGGCACGACGCAGGCCGACGTGTTCCGCTTCGCCGAGCAGGAGGGCATCGAGACCGCCTACGAACTCGTCACCCTCGCCGACCTGGCAGCGGCGGACGCGCTCTGGCTCGTGTCGAGCGTGCGGCAGGCTGCGCCGATCCGCTCGGTGAACGGCGACGCGCGTCCGATCGACGCCGAGCTCACGACGCACATCAACGACTTCCTGCTGGCGCGCGAGGTCTGAGCACGCGGCGCCCCCGGCGCAACGGCCTGGAGGCCCGGATCGCGACTCGCAGGCACGTCGCGATCCGGGCCTCCCGGCTCTGCGCCCGCTACCAGCGCGGCGTGGTGACGCCGGCTCCGTCGGCCCACGCGAAGACGGGCTTGCCGTCGATCCAGACGCGCGTCGCGCGGCTGGTCGCGTCGAGCGGGTCGCCGTCCCACAGCACGAGGTCGGCGTCGTAGCCCTCGGCCAGGCGACCGACGCGGTCCCCGAACCCGAGGAACTCGGCCGGGTTGACGGTGAGCGCCTCGAGTGCGGTCTGGGCGGGCAGGCCCTCCTTCACGGCAGCGGTCGCCTGGTCGACGAGCATGTTGATCGGCACGACCGGCGCGTCCGTCGTGATGGCGACCCGGACCCCGGCCGCCGCGATGGTGGCGAGGTTCGGGATGCCGCGGTCGCGGAGCTCGACCTTCGAGCGGCTGGTGAAGAGCGGGCCGTAGATGACCGGGATGTCCTTGGCGGCCAGCACGTCGGCGATCTTGTGCGCCTCGGTGCCGTGGTTCACGACGAGCCGGTAGCCGAACTCCTCGGACAGGCGGATCGCGGTGGCGATGTCGTCGTGGCGGTGGGTGTGCTGGTCCCAGACGAGTTCGCCGTCGAGCACCCGGACGAGCGTCTCCTTCGTCAGGTCGCGGGCGAACGGCTCGTCCTTCGCGGCTGCGGCGTCGCGGGCGGCCTTGTAGTTCTGCGCCTCCACGAAGGCGTCGCGGATGATCTTCGCGACACCGAGCCGGGTCGAGGGCGTCTGGCCCTTGCCGCCGTAGACGCGCTTCGGGTTCTCGCCGAGGGCGCTCTTCACGCTCACCGAGTCGGAGATGAGCTGCTCGTCGATCGTCCGGCCGCCCCAGGTCTTGATGGCGACGCTCTGCCCGCCGATCGGGTTGCCGGAGCCGGGCTTGACGACGATGCTCGTGATCCCGCCGGCCAGGGCGTCCCGGAAGCCCTCGTCGTCGATGTCGATCGCGTCGATCGCGCGGACGCCGGCCATGTTCGGGGCGGTCATCTCGTTCGTGTCGTTGCCGGCCTCGCCGTTGGCCTCCTCGTGGATGCCGACGTGGCCGTGCGCCTCGACGAAGCCGGGGACGAGCCACGAACCCACGGCGTCGATGACCGTCATCCCCTCGGGCGGGGTGACGTCCGGACCGATCGCGGTGATCCGGCCGTCCTCGACGACGACCGCGCCGCCGTCGAAGGCTGGAGCGGAGACGGGGACGACGTGGGCACCGGTGATCGCGAAGGAGTTGCTCATGGCACCAACGGTACGCGGGGGGGTGCAGGCGGCGGCGGTCGGGTGGGCGAAATACCGTTTCCTGGCGTCGAGCGTCCGGGTGGCTCTACCGTCGCGGGATGGCACACCGGAGCGACACCTGGCCCACACACGACAGCACCGAGCGACCGTGGCGGAGCACCGTCCGCGGGTGCCGTGACGACCGACTGGTGACGACCGTGCGGGCGTCACTGCCCCCGTCCATCGCGAGGGCTCGGTGGACACCCGACGACGACACCGTCGCGCTGCTCGACCGGAGCGCAGCGGCCCTGCGCGGCCTCGACGTCCACCACGGCTCGCGGCTCGCACCGCTCGGGTCCGTGCTCGGCCGGACCGAAGCCGTCGCGTCGTCGCGGATCGAGGACGAGTCCGCGACCATCGACGACCTGGCGCGGGCCCTCGTCGGCATCCGGGCGAACGCGGGCGCCACCGCGGTCGTCCGGGCCGGCGGCGCCGTCGAGCACCTGGTGTCCGGAGCGGACTCAGGCACCGTCACCGAGTCGTCCCTGCTCGAGGCACACCGCCTGCTGATGCGCGACGATCCGGTCGACGGACGGTACGCCGGCCGGTACCGCGAGGTGCAGAACTGGATCGGCGGCGGCGCCACACCCCGCGACGCCGTCCACGTGCCACCGCCGCCCGAGCTCGTGGCACCGCTGATGGCCGACCTGTTCGCGTTCGTGCACCGCGTGGACCTGCACCCGATCGCGCAGGCGGCGATCGCCCACGCGCAGTTCGAGTCGATCCACCCGTTCACCGACGGCAACGGCCGGATCGGGCGGGCGCTGATCGGTGCCGTGCTGCGGCGACGCGGGGTGACCACGACGGTCACGGCACCGGTGGCCACCGCGCTCGCGGCTGACCGGCTGCGGTACTTCCGACACCTGGAGCAGTACCGCGACGGCCGGGTCACGGGGTTCGTGGTCGACCTGGCCCTGGCGATCGGGACCGTGTGCGACGAGGCGACGCTGAGCGCCCTGCTGCTCGCCGAGCACGACGCCGACCGATACGCCGGCCCCTGCGCCTCGGGCCCGCACGCCGTGGTCGGCCGTGCGCTCGCCGACGACCCCGTCCTGACCGAAGAGCACCTGGACACCCTGCTCACCGCCGACGACGTCGAGCGTGTCACGCACGACCTGGTGCTGGCGGGAGTGCTCCGTCCGGTCACCGGTCGTCGCCGCGACCGCGCGTGGGTCGCACCCGCCGTGGTCGCCGAGCTCGAGGCGTTCGAGCAGCGCGTGCAGGCGGCAGTGGGCGGCCGCGAGCGCACGGCGGCCTGACCGGGGGTGCGGACGAATAGGGTGGGACGGTGAGCAACGAGCACACCGCATCCACCCCGCCCAGCGCCGCCAAGCGGCCCGTGACACGGACCCACCACGGCATCGACTTCGTCGACGACTACGAGTGGCTGCGGGACAAGGAATCCCCCGACACCCTGGCGTACCTCGAAGCCGAGAACGCCCACACCGACGCCGCGACCGCGCACCTCGCGCCGCTGCGGGACCGCATCTTCGCCGAGGTGAAGAGCCGCGTGCAGGAGACCGACCTCTCGGTGCCCGTCCGCATGGGCGACTGGTGGTACTTCACCCGCACCGCCGAGGGCAGCCAGTACGGCGTGCACTGCCGCGTGCCCGTCGCCGGCCCCGACGACTGGACGCCGCCCGCCGTCGTCGAGGGCGAGTCGACGCTCCCCGGCGAGCAGGTGGTCCTCGACGGCAACGCCCTGGCCGACGGCCACGAGTTCTTCTCTCTCGGCACCTACGACATCAGCGACGACGGCACCCGCCTGGTCTACGGCATCGACGTCGAGGGTGACGAGCGGTACACCCTGCACGTGCGCGACCTGGCCTCGGGGACCGACCTCGGCGACGCCATCCCGAACACCGGGGCCGGCGCCACGTTCGACCCGGCCGGCCGCTACGTGTTCTACCCCACGGTCGACGAGTCCTGGCGTCCGGACAAGATCTGGCGCCACACGGTCGGCACCGCGGCGTCCGAGGACGTCCTGGTGTTCGAGGAGCCCGACGACCGCTACTGGGTCGGTGTCGGTGTCACCCGCTCCTCGCAGTACATCGTCATCGAGCTCGGCTCGAAGATCACGTCCGAGGCGCACGTCCTCGACGCCGCGGACCCCACCGGTGAGTTCCAGGTCGTCTGGCCCCGCCGCGAGGGCGTCGAGTACGAGATCGAGCACGCCATCGTCGGCGGCAGCGACCGGTTCCTGGTGCTGCACAACGAGGGCGCCGAGAACTTCGAGCTGGTCGACGTCCCCGCCGACGACCCGACGTCCGAGCGTGACCGCCGCGTCGTCGTGGCGCACCACACCGAGCGCCGCATCGAGTCGGTCGACGCCTTCGCCGGGCACCTCGCCCTGGAGTACCGCTCCGAGGCGCTCCCCCGCGTCGCGATCATCCCGATCGAGGGCGACGGCTACGGCGACGCGCACGAGGTCCCCTTCGACGAAGCACTGTTCTCGGCGGGTCTCGGCGGCAACCCGGAGTGGGAGCAGCCGACGCTCCGCATCGGGTACACGTCGTTCGTGACCCCCTCCGAGGTCAGCGACCTCGACCTGGCCACCGGCGAGGTCACCGTCCTGAAGCGCCAGCCCGTGCTCGGCGGCTACGACCCGGCCGACTACGTGCAGGAGCGCGACTGGGCGACCGCGTCGGACGGCACCCGCGTGCCGATCTCGCTCGTCTGGCGTCGTGACGCCGTCGAGGACGGCACCCCGGCGCCGCTGCACCTGTACGGCTACGGCTCGTACGAGCACTCGATCGACCCCGGCTTCAGCGTCATGCGCCTGTCGATGCTCGACCGCGGTGTCGTCTTCGCCGTCGCACACGTCCGCGGTGGCGGTGAGCTCGGTCGGCACTGGTACGAGAACGGCAAGACCCTGACGAAGAAGAACACCTTCACCGACTTCGTCGCGGTCGCCGAGCACCTGATCGAGTCCGGCCGGACGAGCGCCGACCGACTCGTGGCCGAGGGCGGCAGCGCGGGCGGGCTCCTGATGGGTGCGGTCGCCAACCTCGCCCCCGAGCGGTTCGCCGGCATCCTGGCCGCAGTGCCGTTCGTCGATGCGCTGACGAGCATCCTCGACCCGGACCTGCCCCTCACCGTCATCGAGTGGGACGAGTGGGGCGACCCGCTGCACGACGCCGAGGTCTACCGCTACATGAGCGAGTACACCCCGTACGAGAACGTCCGCGACGACGTGCAGTACCCGCAGATCCTCGCCGTGACCTCGATCAACGACACCCGCGTGCTCTACGTCGAGCCCGCGAAGTGGACCGCGAAGCTCCGCGAGGTCGGCGCTCCGGTGCTGCTGAAGACCGAGATGTCCGCCGGGCACGGTGGCGTCAGCGGTCGCTACGCGTCATGGAAGGAGCGGGCGTTCGAACTCGCCTGGCTGCTCGACGTGCTCGGGCTCGCCGACGAGACGCCCGCCGCCGCGACCGCCAACCCCATCGCCGCGGGCTGAGCCGACCCGCGCACTTCGTGAGCAGAAGAGGTCGGGTCCGAACGCGGGACCCGACCTCTTCTGCTCACCAAGCGAACAGCGGCGCTCACACGCGGTTGAGCGCGTGCACCGCCTCGTCGTAGGACTCCTCGGCCAGGCGCACCCGGTCCCCCGCGAGCACCCCGTACCCGAAGGTGCCCTCACCCCCGCGCTCCGCGATCGCCGCGTTCGCCCGCAGGATGTCGAGGGCGTGCAGGGACCGCACCCGTTCGGTCAGCACGTCGGCGGCGGTGCCGATCCGCTTCCACAGCGCATGCGGGAACGCGTCGTCGCCGAGCACGTCCATCGCCATCCGGGCGCGCATCGTCTCCTGCCACGCGGCCTCGGTGGTGGTACGGTCGGCGGCCTCGCGCTCGGCAGCGGTGTCAGAGGTGTCGTCGGCGACGGCGGCCCGGACGAGTTCGCGCACGCGCGGCTTCACGTCGGCGCCGACGTCCTGTGCGACCTGCTTCGGTGCGCGGAGCGACCACGCCGTCGGCACCGGTCGCTCGGCCGCGTCGTCGAGGGCGTCGAGCAGTTCGAGGAACGGCTCGCCGTGCAGGAACGCGACGACGTCCCGCACCGCCTGGTCGCGACGTTCCCGGGTCGAGGCGAGGATGCGCTCACGGGTCATCGCGTCGACCAGGTCGTCCTGCGCCGGCGACGACGCCCGCGGCAGCCGGTCGATCAGGTACTCGGCCAGCGCGGCACGCGCTGTGACGGCCGCCAGGCCGTCCGCCGCCTCCGCGGCGCGGTCGACGGCCTCGCCGTCGGGGAACGCCGGGCGGTAGGCGCCCAGGATCGCGGCGATCTCGAGGGTGGTGTCGGCCGCCTGCCGGAGGTCGGCCGTGTCGCCGGAGCGGAGCCGGGCCTCCTGGCCGAGCAGCGCGACGCGCAGCTTGCGCACCCGCTTCGCCAGGATGCGTGCGGTCGTGCCCTTGGCCGGCTTCTCCTCGGTCTGGAGGCGCGGTGCCGGTGCTCCTGCCAGCCCGCGTGCCAGCTTGGACGCGACGGCGGCGGGGCCGGCGCCGACGGCCGCGAAGCGTCCGTCGAGGGCCGCGAACAGCTCGTGGGCGATCTGCGGGTCGACGCCGTCGACGGTCTCGACCTCGACCTCGCGCCAGGTGCGCGGGGTCTCGGGGGCGTCGTCGTCGAGACGCTGTGCGGTGACCTGGTCGTCGGCGAGCTCGGCGATCTGGTCGCCGTCCTCGTCGAGCAGTCGGGTGACGGTGCGGGTGGTCGTGATCCGGACGACGGGACGCAGCCCGCGGCCACGACGCTCCGTGAAGAGCGCGGCGAGGACCTCGTCGGGCACCGTGTCGGCGTCGTCGGTCAGGGGGAACTGCTGCTCGTGGCGGACCGTGTCCGACTCCGAGCGCTTGATGTGCCAGCCGGCGTCGGGGCCACCCGTGCGACGGCGCACGGTCACCCGCGCGGCCACCAGGTCGTACCGCTCGGTGTCCCAGTAGGTCGCGTCCAGTTCGAACGGCTCCTGGTGCTCGGTGCGGAGGATGCCGCCCGCGCCGACGAGGTCGGGGAGGGCACCGCCCTCGGCCAGGTCGTAGGTGCGCTCGATCTCGAGGTGCGTGTGGCTCACACGCTCTTGTCTACCAGGCACTGCGGGGTTTCCCCGCACCCGGGGTTAGCCTGCAGGGATGAGCGACACGATCACCCGCGAGCAGTTCACGCCCGAAGCCGGCGGCGTCACGATGTTCACCACCACGTGGTGCGGCTACTGCGCCCGGCTGAAGAACCAGATGTCGAAGGCCGGGGTGCCCTTCACCGAGGTCGACATCGAGCAGACCCCCGGTACCGCCGAGCTCGTCGCCGAGGTCAACGGCGGCAACCAGACCGTGCCGACGCTGGTGTTCCCCGACGGCTCGACTGCGACCAACCCGTCCCTGGCCGAGGTGCAGTCCCGCATCTGAGCGGCGGCCCTCCGCAAAACACCGGTGTTCACGCTCCGAACACGCGCATGACGCGGTTCAGAGTGCGAACACCGGTGTCTTGCTGTCAGCGCCGGACGCGCCGAGCTAGCCGCCGAGCGCCTCGGTCAGCAGCGCAGCCATCGCGTCGAGCTGGATGTCACCGGAGTCGACGACCTCTTCGTCCGAACCGTCGAGCGCGCGGGCGGCCAGGGACGCCTTCGAGTCGATGAGCTCGGCGATCTTGGTGTCGATCGTCTGCGCGGCGATGATGCGCCACGCGGTGACGGGCTCTTCCTGCCCGATGCGGTGCACACGGTCGATCGCCTGGGTCTGCTCGGCGCTCGTCCACGACAGCTCAGCGAGCACGACGTTCGACGACACCTGCAGGTTCAGACCGACACCGGCCGCGGTCAGCGAGCAGACGATGACGGCGACGTCGGGGTCGTTCACGAATGAGTCGATCTCGGCCGTGCGCTGCGTCGGGGTCTGGTCGCCGCGGATCGTGGCGGTGCGCAGGCCGCGACGGGCGAACACCTCTTCCGCCTGGTCCATCACGTCGAGGTGCTTCGCGAAGAACACGACCTTGCCGACGTTCGAGGCGAGCTGTGCCGCGTAGTCGGCCGCGAGCTGGGCCTTGGCCCGGCCGATGCGGCGGACCATCGAGAACACGTTCTCGCCGGTCGACGAGGCGTCCTGGTCCTCGAGCTCCCAGCGCGCGACCTGGCGGACCAGCTTGTGGTCGATGCCGACGACCGGGTCCTGCCCGGTGCGGGCGTCGAGCGCCTGGTGGTAGCGGCGGACGAGCTTCGCGGTGAGCTCGCGCTCGGCGTCGCGGATGGAGCGGCCCTCGTCACCGTCGAGCTCGACGGGGATGTCGGCGATCCGGCGGGCGGGGATGTCCGCGGCGACGTCGACCTTGCGGCGTCGGACGATGCCCTGGTCGATGACGGCACGGCGGGCCTCGACGAAGAAGCCGGGGTCGGCCGGCGTCAGGCCGATCTCCTCGAGCTCGTTCATGAGCTTCGCGCGCGGCTTCTTGTCGTCGATCCAGCCGAGGTACTCCCAGATGGTGCGGAAGTCCTCGACCGAGTTGATCAGCGGGGTACCGGTCAGCGCCATGAGCAGCGGCGTGGCGGTGCGCTGCCGGATGCGCTCGGCGATCTGCAGCACGAACCGGGCGCGCTGCGAGTCCTTGTTCTTGATGAAGTGCGCCTCGTCGACGACCATCCCCTTGAACCCGAAGTTGCCGAGCCACCCGGCGTGCCGGTCGAGGATCTCGTAGTTCACGATGACGATGTCGGCGAACCCGTCGAGGTCGTTGCCGTCCCCGTGGATCACCGTGGCGCGGTGGTTCGGCACCCAGCGCTCGGCTTCACGCGCCCAGTTCGTCTTGACGACGTTCGGCACGACGACGAGCAGCGGGAACGCGTTCGCGGCGTCGGCGGCGAGCAGCGACTGTGCGGTCTTGCCGAGGCCGGGCTCGTCGGCGAGCAGGAACGTGCGGTGCCCCTGCGATGCAGCGGCGACGAGTTCTGCCTGGTGCTTCATGAGCGTGGTGCCCGAGCGCGAGTGCAGCGTCGTGGGCTCCGGCAGCGGCATCGTCGCCGCTCCCCCGCCCGCGCCGTACTCGAACGACTTGAACAGCGGCCCGAACAGTTCCCAGTTCGCCAGGCGACGCGGGTGCGCGACGGGCTGGTCGGCGAGGGCGAAGTCCGGTGGCATGAAGGGGTTCGCCAGCTGGCGCTGCACGACCGCCTGCGGCACGACGGCCCGCACCGGGGTCTCGACGACCGCGGCGGGCTCGGACGCGATGACGAGGTCCTCCGGCTGCAGTTCCATGCCGCCGGCGATCATCATGTCGCGCTTGACCGCACGCGTCGCCTCGGACACCTGGACCTCTTCGGCGAGGAGCTGGATGACGCTGGTGTCGCGCGCAGCCGTCTTCGCCAGGATCGTGGCCACGCCGTCGAGCCGCTTGAGCTGCTCGGCGCGCTGCGCGTCGGTGAGCTCCGAGTCGGCCTTCACCCGCGCGCGCTCTTCGCGCATGAGCAGGGCGACCGCCTGGAACTTCGTCCGGTTCGATGCCTTGAGCGGTCCGCGCTGCGCCGCCGCCTCGACCTCGCGCACAGCGCGGGCGAGGACGGGGATGACGCCGTCGTTGTCCAGCGGCCTGGTGCGACGTGACGCGGTCCGCGTCCCGCCGGCAGCACGCCGGGTGCCTGATCGAGCCAACGCTCCTCCTGTTCCGCCCACACGTCGGGGCGATCCGCCCGTGGGGCGGGAAGTCCTGCACCGGTGCCTGGCGCGGCTCCGGTTCAGCTGCGGGCCACCGTGGCCCACCGCATCGCCGGTCCCCGCATCGGGACGTCCGGTGGACTCCCGCGAGCCGTTCCACACGAGCACCTGCCGGGAGCAGGTTCGGACGGTCCGCGCCGGGATCCGGCGTCGTCACACGCACGTGATGCCCCCTCGGGGCGGTCACGGCCCGGTCCCCGCGTCGATCAAGTGATCGACGGCTGCGTCCGGAATCGACGCGGCACGCGGGAACGCGGTGCGTGCGCGGTCAGTTTACTCCCGGACCACCGACAGAGGCGACCGGCGCGTTGCCCGCGCGCGTCGCGACGGCGGACGGGAGGCCCGTGGCGGGACCGACCCGCGCCTCCAGTCCGTCCGTCGGTCGCGTCTCAGACCTGCGGTGCGGACCGCGGGCGGGTCGAACCACCGGTCGGGAGGCTCGGGGCCGCGTCCGCCAGGGCGGCCTGCGTCGCGGCGAGGAGCTGCTGGGCCGTCTGGATCCCGTTGGCGGAACCGGTGGTCGCCTGGCCGCCGGCGTGGGCGAGCAGCTGGGCGCCGATGGCGGGTCCGATGCGGTCGGCCTCGCGCGGGTTGCGCGCGACCCAGTCGCGGGCGATCGCGTCGGCGAGGCGCTCGGCGGCGGCGCCGCGCTCGGCGTCGCCTCGGGACCGGTGCCAGAGCCCGGTGACCACGAGGTGGGCGACGACGGCGCCGACGTCACGGACCGGGAAGCCCCAGCCCGCGGTGTCGATGTCGAGCAGGCCGGAGATGCGCCACGGCTCGTCCTCGTCGACGAAGACCTGCTCCAGGTGCAGGTCGCCGTGCACGACCTGCTTGGTCGAGCTCGACCAGCCGATGGAGCGGCGGCCGATGGCGTCGTACAGGCGGTCGATCTCCTCGGCGTCGTGCGGCAGGGCGGCGATGAGCGTGCGACGGTGCCAGTCGGCGTGGTCCATCGCGTCGGCGCGCGCCTGCTGGGTCATCGGGACGGTGGCGACCCGGCCGCTCAGCGCGGCGAGCGACGCCACGAAGCGGGGGTCGTCGGCGATGTCGAGGATGCGGCTGCCGGCGGGCACCCCGCGGATGCGCTCGAGCACGAGCAGACCGTCGCCACGGCTGGACAGCACACGCGGCACCGGCAGACCGGCCGCGACGAACTGCTCGTGCGACTGCACGATCGGCGCGACCCGGTGCGGACGGACGATCTTCAGGAACAGGGTGCGCTCGGGGGCGTCCACGCGCACCACCGCGCGCTTGCCGGGTCGGTACGCCGCCACGGTGAGCACCGGGTCGGTGACGGGCATGCCGAGCGTGGTCAGCAGCTCGGCGACGGCGTCGCGGTAGGTGACCTGCGGCAGGACCGGCAGGCCGGGGTCGTTCGGGTACGCCCACACCGACACCGGGTCGCCCGTCGCCGGATCGGTGACGATCGCACTGTTCTGGTCGTGGGTGCCGCCGGTGTCGACGTAGGTCAGGACCGTGGCGCGCTGGCCGTTGCGGTCCACCGTGTCGACCTCGTAGCCGTACAGGTAGCCGTTGCCCGAGGGCTCGACGGAGTGCGCCCGCGCGGCCACCACGGAGGTCCCGGAGCCGGCGAAGGCCTGCGGGATGACGCGCTCATGGTTGGGCCACACGACATCAGTCAACCGTGTCGCACGGGTTTCGTCGCGTTCGTGCACGGCTCGGCGCGCGGCCGGTGGCTACCGTGGTCCGTGTGAACCCGGTCGCGCGCCTCCGCAGCTCCAGTCGCACGCCGTTCCTGCAGGTCGTGAAGACCGCCGTCGCGGTGGTCGCCGCCGTGCTCCTCTGCCGCCTGGTCATCCAGGGGCCGTTCCCCACCTTCGCGGCGATCGCTGCACTGCTCGTGGTGCAGCCGAGCATCAACCAGTCGTTCGTGAAGGGGCTCGAGCGGAGCGCGGGCGTCGTGATCGGCGTCGTGCTGGCCACCGGGTTCCACCTGCTGCTCGGCGACGGTGTGTTCGTCGTGCTGCTCGTCATCGTGCTCGCGATCCTCATCGCGTGGGCGCTCCGGCTCACCCCGACCTCGGCCACCCAGGTGGGGATCAGCGGGATGCTCGTGCTCACCGCCGGGGTCGTGACGCCGAACTACTCCGCCGACCGGATCCTCGAGACCGTGATCGGTGCGATCGTCGCCCTGGTCGTGAACGCGCTCATCGTGCCGCCCGTGCTGCTCGAACCGGCCCACCTCGCCGTCGCCCGGCTCGCCCGCGACACCGCGGTGGCGTTCGAGCGGATCGCGATCGGCCTGACGGAGGGGTGGGACCGCGAGCGCTGGGACGAGGCGCTCGTCGCGGCCCGCGCACTCCGGCAGCAGCACGCCAAGGCCGAGGCGTCCCTGGGGTCGGCGCGCGAGTCCCTGACGATGAACCCGCGCAGTGGCCGGCACCGGACGATCCTGGACCGCGACGTGGTGACCACCGACCACCTGCGCGTCCTGGTGACCCGGGTCACCGGGATGACCCGGGCGATCCGCGACAACACCGCACCGGACCTGCGCGACGACCCGGTGGTGCACGGCATCGCGACCGAGGTGGCACGGATCGGTGCGGACGTCCGGGCCCTCAGCGCGCGGGTCGAGTCGACACGGCTCGATCCGGCACCCGGGGCCGGTGGGGCGGACGGTGCTGCGCTCGGTCCGGACGTCGGGCCGTGGGCGGAGGCCTCCGAGCCGGCGCTCACCGCACCGCTCGAGGTGGTGCGGCCGAACTCCCGGCACTGGGTGCTCATCGGGGCGCTGTTCGAGGACATCCGACGGGTGCGTGGCGAGCTGCTCGGCGAGGACGACTAGCGCCGGCACACCGGCACGTTGCGCTGGCCCGCTGTTGTGCGTCAGCGCACTGCTGGGCGTCAGCGCGCTGCGCAGGCCGCTTCCGACGCTGTCCGCACGACGTCCGACCAGATCACCGCGGTCGGCACGACGTCGGTCGCGGTCGCACCCGGGATGCCGGCGTCGGCGTACCGGCTGATCTCGGCGACGACGGCCTCGATGCCGACCTCACGTGCAGCACGGCTCGCCACGTCCGGCACCGCCGTCCGCAGCTCCGCGACCACGCGGTCGCGCGGAGCGTCCTCCAGCTGCGCGAGCGCGCCGATGCCCTTCCACGCGGCGTCCAGTTCGGCGCGCAGGCGCACGATGGCCGGGTGGTCGATCGAGTCGTTCATGATCCCCCAGTGCGGGCGGCGCATCGGGTCGCGCTGTCCGCTGCCGGAGCCTAGCAACGAAGCAAGCGGCGCTCACGTCCCTAGAACGTGGGACAGACCGTTCCACCTTGTCCTGTGACGAGATTCAGCGAGTCGGACCCGGAGAACGACCCTCGGCGCCGGTTCGATGCCACGATGGGTCCGAGGAGGTCCACTATGCGGCTGTTGGTGGTCGAGGACGACGACGAGATGCGTGCCCTGATGGAACGCGGACTCGCGGCCGAGGGGTACCGGGTCACGGCCGTCGAGAACGGTGTCGAGGCGCTCATCGCCCTCGGCGAGCAGGCGTTCGACCTGGCGGTCGTGGACGTGATGATGCCCGGCATGTCCGGCTTCGAGCTCGCCCGGCGGATCCGTGAGCGCGAGGACCCCGTGCGGATCCTGCTCGTGACCGCGCGCGACGCCGTCGACGACCGCGTGTTCGGGCTCGACGCGGGCGCGGACGACTACCTCACCAAGCCCTTCGCCTTCGCCGAGCTCACCGCTCGGCTGCGTGCGCTCGGCCGTCGTGAGTCCGCCGGGGCACCCCGCACGATCGAGGTCGGGGACGTCTCCATCGACTCCGAGGCCCGCCGCATCTCGATCAAGGGCCAGCGCGTCGCCGTGAGCCCCACCGAGTTCGCCCTGCTCCGACTGCTCGCCCGGTCCGCCGGCAGTGTCGTCGACCGCCCGAAGATCCTCGAAGAGGTCTGGGACGGTTCGCAGCACGTCGACCCGAACGTGGTCGAGCAGTACATCTCGTACCTCCGCAAGAAGCTCACCGCGCACGAGGCCACCGTCGCCATCGCCACGGTCCGCGGTCGCGGGTACCGCCTGGATCTGCTCGGGGCGTGAGCGGGGCCGACGACGCCCCACGATCGGACCGCCGACGCGGCGGTCCGATCCGGCCGCTGCGTCTGCTGTCGCTGCGTGCCCGGATCACGATCGGGTCGACAGCGATCGCCGCGATCGTCATCCTGCTGCTCGTCCTGGTGATGCGCTTCCAGGTGGTGAGCGTCGTCGCGAGTGCGACCCGCACCCTGCTCGACGCCGATGCCGACCCGTACGTCGCCACGCTCGAGGTCGACAGCGACCCCGACCTCTCGCCACCGGGCAACGCGCAGCTCGTCGCCGTCGTGTCCCCGTCCGGCGAGATCGTGCTGTCGACGATGCCCGACCGTGTCGAGCAGGCGCTCGGCAGTCTGCGGTCCACCCCTGCCGGCACCTCGATCATCACGGCATCCGGCTCGGAGTACCGCGTCGTGGTGGAGCACCCCGTCAACGAGGCCGGCCGCTGGACCGTCGTCGCCGCCCGCAACTCGCAGGCCGAGGCCATCGTCGTCGACGACCTCACGACGACGCTGTCGCTGACCGGTCTGGCCATCCTGCTCGCCTTCGGCGTGGCGTCCTGGGTGCTCGCGACCACCGCGCTGCGCCCGGTGAACCGGATGCGCCGCGAGGCCGAACGGCTCTCCGTGGCTCCGGAGCGTGCCGAACTGCCGGTGGGCCCCGCCCAGGACGAGCTGGCGTCCCTGGCGACCACGCTCAACGCCTTCCTCGCCCGGACCCGGCAGGCGACCGAGCGCGAACGCCAGATGGTGTCGGACGCCAGCCACGAGCTCCGGACGCCCCTGGCGATCCTGACGACCCAGCTCGACCTCGCCTCGCTCGACGGCAACGACGCCGCCGCCCTCGCCGCCCACATCGAACGCGCCAAGCACAGCGTCGCGCGGTTGTCGCGGCTGGCGAACGACCTGCTCGCCCTGTCGCGGATCGAGGAGTCGGAGCGCCGTGAACAGGACGGCGACCGGCGCCCCGAGACCGCGTGGTCGGACCTCGGCGACGAGGTGATGGCCGCGGTCGACCGCGTCCGGCTCATCGCGTCGGCGAAGGACGTCACCGTCGACTTCGACCTCGAGCCGCCCGTCGCCGTCGGCGGTTCCGGCCCGGGCATCGGCGGCGGCACCGTCGAACCGCGGTACCGGATCGACACCGGCGGGATGGCCCAGCTCGTCACGAACATCGCGGGCAACGCCGTGGCCGCGCTCCCCCGCGGCGGCGGCATCTTCGTGTCCTGGCGGAGCACCGGCGGCGAGGGCGTGCTGCAGATCACCGACGACGGCCCCGGCGTGCCCGAGTCCTTCATCCCGGTGGCGTTCGACCGCTTCACCCGTCCGGACGAAGCCCGGACGTCCCGCCCGAACCCGGACCCGTCGACCGGTGCCGGCGCCCTGCCCGGCGGCTCGGGCCTGGGACTCGCGATCGTGCGTGCGGTGGCGGAACGGGCGGGAGGCACGGCGTCGCTCCGCAACGTGCCCGCCGGTGGGCTCGAGGTCACGATCCGCCTGCCCGAGGTGCGCTGAGCACGACCGCTCACTGGAAGTCCCGCGAGCGGGTGCGGACGGACAGCGACAGGTGCTCGATGCGGTCCGCCACCAGGTTGACCACCCCGTCGGGCGAGCGCTCGAGGATGCCCCGGACGATCACCGCCGGGGACTCCCGCGCCACCCGGCGGAAGCGCCCCCAGACCCCGACGCTGCAGATGACGTTGACCAGCCCGGTCTCGTCCTCGACGTTCAGGAACGTGATGCCGGAGGCCGTCGCGGGACGCTGCCGGTGCGTCACGATCCCACCGACCTCGACCCGTCGTCCGGTCTCGGCGGTCGCGGTGTCCTGCACGCTGAGCACCCTGCGGGCTGCGAGTCGGTCGCGCACGTGCCGGACGGGGTGGTCGTCGGTCGTCATGCCCGTCGACCACATGTCGGCGATGAGCACGTCCCCGCTCGTCATCTGCCCGAACAGCGGCGGCTGCACGAACACCTGCGTGTCCGGCAGCTGGTCGGGGCGCTCGGCGGCCGCCTGGGCAGCCGACCACATCGCGCCGCGGCGGTCGATGTCGAACGGGGCGAAGGCGTCGGCGGCGGCGAGGGCCTCGAGCTGCGGCGTGGTGAGCCCGACCCGGCGGGCCAGGTCCGACATGTCGCGGAAGGGACCGTTGGCGTCCCGCTCCGCGACGATCTTCTCGGCGCTCTTCCGGCTGAGCGACGCGACCTCGGCGAGCCCGAGCCGCACGGCGAAGGCACCGTCGCGTCGGTGGCTCGCGGTGTCGTCGGGGAGCGCCTTGTCGAAGGGCAGCACCGGTGGCTGCTCGGCGGCCAGGCACGCGTCGGCACCGGCAGGGGCATCCCCGTCCGGCAGCGGTTCGAGCGTGGCGTCAACCCCGGACCGCAGGATGTCCGGTCGCAGCACGCGGACGCCGTGCCGCCGGGCGTCGGCGACCAGGGTCTGCGGTGAGTAGAACCCCATCGGCTGCGCCCGGAGCAGTGCCGCCAGGAACGCCCCCGGGTAGTGCAGCCGCATCCACGCGCTCGCGTAGACGATGAGGGCGAAGCTGATCGAGTGGCTCTCCGCGAAGCCGAAGTTCGCGAACGCCTGGATCTTCGCGTAGATCGCGTCGGCGTCCGCACCGTGGATGCCGTTGTCCGCCATCCCCGTGTAGAGCTTGTCGCGCAGCCGGTCGATCTTCTCGTGCCCGCGCTTCGACCCCATCGCCCGTCGCAGCAGGTCGGCGTCGTCACCGGAGCAGTTGCCGACCGCGATCGCCATCTGCATCAGCTGTTCCTGGAACAGCGGAACCCCGAGGGTGCGTTCGAGCACGGGCTCGAGCGCCGGGTGCATGTAGGTGATCGGTTCCTCGCCCGTGCGCCGGCGGATGTACGGGTGCACCGCGCCGCCCTGGATCGGACCGGGTCGGACGAGTGCGACCTCGATCACCAGGTCGTAGAACCGCCGCGGGAGCAGTCGGGGCAGGGTGCCCATCTGCGCACGGGACTCCACCTGGAACACCCCGATCGTGTCCGCGCGGCAGAGCTGGTCGTAGACCCCCTGTTCCTCCTTCGGGATGGAGTGCATCTCCCAGCGCTCCCCGCAGTGCTCTGCCGCCAGGTCGAACGAGTACTGCAGCGCCGCGAGCATGCCGAGCCCGAGCATGTCGAACTTCACGAGCCCCATGTAGGCGCAGTCGTCCTTGTCCCACTGCAGCACGGTGCGGCCGTCCATCCGGGCGTGCTCGATCGGCACGACCTCGCCCACCGGGCGGTCGGTCAGCACCATGCCGCCGGAGTGGATGCCGAGGTGCCGCGGGAACCCGAGGACGTCGCTCGCGAGCCCGACGACCGCCGGTGGGATGTCGTGGTCCTGGCTCTCGGTCACCGACCCCCACCGCTCGACCTGCTTCGACCAGGCGTCCTGCTGCCCGGGGCTGTGGCCGAGCGCCTTCGCCATGTCGCGCACCGCGCCCTTGGGGCGGTAGGTGATGACGTTCGCGACCTGGGCGGCGTTGTGCCGGCCGTACTTGGCGTACACGTACTGGATCACCTCTTCGCGTCGGTCCGAGTCGAAGTCGACGTCGATGTCGGGTTCCTCGTCGCGCATCGCCGACAGGAACCGCTCGAACGGCAGCCCGTACCGGATCGAGTCCACCGCGGTGATCTCGAGCAGGTAGCAGACCGCCGAGTTCGCCGCCGAGCCCCGCCCCTGGCAGAGGATGCCCCGACCGCGGGCGTACTGCACCATGTCGCGCACGATCAGGAAGTACCCCGGGAAGTTCTTCTCCTCGATCACGGACAGCTCACGCTCGATGCGCTCCCGCTTGCGGGGGTCGACGCCGTCCGCGCTGCCGGGGTAGAACCGCCGGGCACCCGTCCACGTGAGCTCGCGGAGCCACGACATCGCGGTGTGCCCGTCCGGGACGTCGAGGTCGGGCAGCCCGGGCTGCACGGTCTTCAGCCGGAACCCGAGCTCGTCGGCGAGCTCCACGGTCCGCTCGATCGCGCCGGGGTAGCGCCCGAACCGTCTGGCCATCTCGGCGCCGGAGCGCAGGTGGGCGGTGTCGGCGGCCGGCAGCCAGCCGTCGATCTCGTCGAGGCTGCGGCGGGCACGCACCGCCGCCAGCGCGGTCGCCACCGGGAACCGGTCGGGGGTGGCGTAGTGCACGTTGCCGGTGGCGACCAGGGGCAGCGCGTGCTTCGCGGCGAGGGCGGCCAGGGCGTCGTTGCGGGCGCTGTCGAGCGGGTCGCCGTGGTCGAGCAGCTCCACGACGACGTTGCGGCTGCCGAACCGGTCGAGCAGCACCCGGAGTGCGGTCTCGGCGGCGGACTCGCCACCCTGCTCGAGGGCCTGCCGCACGGAGCCCTTCCGGCACCCGGTGAGGACACGCCAGTGTCCGTCGGCCCGCGCGGCGAGGTCGTCGAGGTCGTACTGCGGGCTGCCCTTCTCGGACCCGGCGGCCAGGTGTGCGCTCGTCACCGCGCCGGCGAGCCGGTGGTAGCCGTCCTGACCGTCGGCGAGCAGGAGCAGGTGCGAACCCTCGGGGTCGGGCACACCGTTCTGCGGTTCGGTCAGCCCCAGGGACAGCTCGGTGCCGAAGACGGTGCCGACCTGCGGGTACGACTCGGCGACCTCGGCCATCCGGGCGGCCCCGTAGAAGCCGTCGTGGTCGGTGAGCGCGAGGGCGTGCAGTCGGAGCCGAGCGGCTTCTTCGAACAGGTGCTCGGGCTGACTGGCGCCGTCGAGGAAGCTGAAGGCCGAATGCGCGTGCAGTTCGGCGTACGGCACCACGGGTCCACCGTCGGTGTCGAGCGGCGACGGGACGTACGGCTCGCGCTTCCGCGACCACGCCGGGCTGTCGCCGCCGTCGCCGTCGTGCGCCGTGCCCGGGCTCCGCTTGTCGGACAGCGCGCGCTCGAACTGCGACCACGGGATGGGTGGGTTGCTGTAGCCCATCAGGTCACGCTCCTGTCGGTGGTGGTGGTCGGGGTCACGTCGCGATCGCCTCTGCCCACCAGCGGTGGTCCGCCAGCACCAGGTACCAGGCACGCCCCTCGGCGTCGACGAGCTGCAGCCGGTGCAGGCGTCGGCCGCCGGACTCCCACCACCGGACGACGAGCGGCCACGGCCCCGCCCAGGCCGTCACGGCGGAGAACCCGCCGCCCCGGTCGCCCTCGGCGCGGAACCGGTCGGGTGCGCCGGACAGCACACCGCGCTCGTCGACGTCGACGCTCGCACCGCCGGCGGCGACGACGTCGACCGGTCGGGGGCGCTCGAGCACGGTGGCGGGGGGCGGGCCGGGCAGCTTGCCGGGCCACGGGCGGTCGCGGACGGTCGCCAGGGCTCGCTCACCGCCGGCGGGGGCGTCGCCCCACGGCACGAGCACCACGCGCTCGGACAGGGTGCGGCCACCACCGATGCGCGGACTCACCACACCGTCGTGGCCGACCATGCCCTGGATCCGGGCGAGGCCGTGGTGCACGCGCTCGTCCGGGCCGGATCCCCACAGCCCGCGCTCGTGGTTCGCCATGTCGTCGACGGCGACCGGCTCGAGCACGACCGAGGTGACCGGCGCCTCGAGCCCGCTGGGGTCCACCCCGCCGGCGAGCTGCCACCGCACCCGGTCGACCACGTCAGCAGCGTCGAACCAGCGCGGGTGCGCCCAGGTCCGTTCGAGCAGGATGTCGCGCTCGTCGACGATCCCCACGCGGATGGTCGTCGCCACGAGCCCCGCGGCCCGGAGTCGCTCGGCGAAGTCGTCGGCGGAACGCCGGAACGCGAACGCGATCTGGTCGGCACGGTCCAGCGGGGGTTCGAACGACGCCTCGACCCGGAGTTCCGGCGGGATCTCCCGCGCCGCGATCTCGCGGGGGTCGCGGCCCCCGGCCAACCGGTGCAGGAACGCCCCGGCCACGCCGAAGCGGTCCCGCACCTGTTCGTCGCCGAGTGCCGCGAAGTCGCCGAGCGTGGTGATGCCGAGCCGGTCGAGCACCGTCGTGAGGTCGGGGTCGCCGAGCACACCGAGCGGCAGGTGCGCGAGGAAGTCCGCCGATCCCCCGACGGGCACGAGCCGCACCCGTTCACCGGGACGCACCGGACGGGCACGGGCGGCCTGGTCCGCCGCGAACGGGGTGTCGGCCACCCCGGCCCGCACCGCGGGGGCGCCGTGGTCGGCGGCGATGCCGGCGAGGGTCGCCGCCGCCGCGCGCTCACCGCCGTAGTACCGGGCCGGCCCGCGGGCGCGGAGCGCGAGGGTGCCCGGCCGCAGCACCTCGACCCCGGGGACCGCCGCCTCGACCGCACGGATGACGGGCTCGAACGCGCGGTGGTCGAGGGCGTCGTCGTAGGGCTGCACGAGGAGCTCGGGGCACCGCGCCTGCGCCTCACGCACGCGGAGCCCCCGCACGACACCCTGCTCACGCGCGGACGCGGAGCTCGCGAACACGAGCCCCTTCGCGGTCAGGGCGAGGGGCTGCTCCGGCGGGGTGCCACCGGCCCGAGCCGCCGCGATGACCGGCCAGTCCGGGCACCAGAGCACGATCGTCCGGGTCGGGGGTGGTTCGGGCAGTGCCGCTCCCCGCGTGATCGCGTCGGTCCGGACGCGCCCGGAGGCGATCACGACGCCACCGCCACGGGCCGCAGCACGCGGGTGTCCCCCGAGCCCACCGTGGGCACCGGTGTGGCGGCCCGGACCGCACCGTCGGCCGCGGGCAGGAGCAGCTCGGCGGTCGCCGGACGCACCGCGCCGGCACGCCCGGTCGCGGTCACGGTGGCCCGGCGCTCCGTCAGGTGGCCGTGGCCCTGACCGATGCCGCTCCACGTCGAGGACGTGACCCGCAGCGTGACGTCCGCCCCGGGCCAGGAGCCGAGCGCGACGAGTGCGCCACCGCGCTGTCGCAGGCGGGCCGACAGCCGTGCCACGTCGCCCGGCACGACCCGGCCGAGCGGGCGGGTGAGCACGATCTGGGCGACGTCGGCCATCGCCGCCGTCACGGCGAGCCACTGGTCACCCGGATCGGGGACGAGCACGAGCCGTTCGAGGTCGATCCCCGCGGCGGCGGCGGCTTCGATCCCGAAGGACGGCACCCCGACGACCGCACACCACGCCCCGGCCGCCGAGGCCGCCTGCAGCATGGTGATCGCGAGCAGCACCGACTCGGGGACGGCGTAGGTGCCACCGACCCGGATCGCGCCGCCGGGCAGCAGGGGTTCGAGCGCCGGGGCCGTGGGGAGCCCGGCGGTGTCGACCCGGGTGGACTCCATGTCGGCCACCCGTGACCGCAGGGACGTGATGCGGTCGAGCGCAGCCCGGGCATCGCTCAGGTGGTCCGGCCCACGGCGCGCACCGCCACCGCCCGCACCGCTGCCACCGCGTGCAGCACCGCTCCGCCCGCCCCGGTCCGGGGTGGGCGACCGGAGTGCCGCCGCCGTCTGCATGCCCTCATATTCGAACATGTGTTCGATGATGTCAATCGCGTCCGACATCCGTGGACAGTCCTGGTCGAACACGTGTTCGGATCAGGACATCAGCTCACCAGCTGGCGACCGCCCCGACCCCGCCGAGCACCGACCGCGTCTTGGTCTCGACCTCGTCCGCCTCGTCCGCGGGCACCGACGACCAGGTCACCGCTCCCCCGGCTCCGAGGGTCCGGGAACACACCGCCCCCGACTCGTCGAGCACGGTCACGAGGCTACGGATCGCCACCGACAGGTCGACCGCCCCGCTCGCCGAGAAGTACCCGATCGCGCCCGAGTACACCCCGCGCGGCGCCCCCTCGAGCCGGTCCGCGATCGCCGTGGCACTGCTCTTCGGCGCTCCGGTCATCGACCCCGGCGGGAACGCCGCGTGCACCACGTCGGCCCGAGACGTCCCCGGCGGCAGCACCGCCCCGATCGTCGAGACCAGCTGGTGCACGCTGGCGTACGTCTCGACGGCGCACAGCCGCTCGACGTGCACCGAGCCGGGCACCGCGGTCCGCAGCAGGTCGTTCCGCAGCAGGTCGACGATCATCACGTTCTCGGCGCGGTCCTTCGGGCTCGCCGCCAGGTCGTCCCGCGCAGCCGCGTCCGCCACCGCGTCGGCGAGCCGCCGCCGCGTGCCCTTGATCGGCTCCGCGAGCACCGCTCCGGCCTCGTCGATCCGCAGGAACCGCTCCGGTGACCGGCTCGCCACGCGCAGCGGGCCGAGCCGCAGGAACGCACCGAACGGCACCGGGTCGGACGCCCGCATCCGCAGGTACTCGCCCAGGTGCGGATCCGCACCGGGGCCGCCACGGGCCTCCCGTCCGACCGTGAACGCGGTGGTGAGGCAGACCTGGAACGCGTTCCCCTCACGGATCTCCGCGCGGCACGCGTCGACCGCCCGCTCGTAGGCGGCGCGCGTCACGCGTCCGTTCGCCGTGGACACCCCGGCCGGGAGGCCCGTGGCCGCGTCCACGACGCCGGCCGACGTCGCGGGGGTGGGCACGTCCTCGAGCCACGCGCGGTTCCGCGCACTGGCCGCCGGTTCCGCGTCGGCGACGAGCGCGAGCGCCCAGGCGCCACCGGTGTGGTCGACGACGACGGCTCGGTCGACGAACCGCAGGTCGGCGTCGGCGTGCCCGTCGGCGGTGCGGTCCGGGCCGCCGGACTCGCGGCCGAGCTCGTAGCCGAGGAACCCGACCCAGCCCAGCGCGAACCCGCACCCGACGACCGGCTCGGGCAGGTGGGGCGTGCGTCGGAGCAGGTCCGCCAGCACCGCGAAGGCCGGACGCTCCTCGGACCGGGCAGGCCCGAACCACCCTTCGGCGGGCGCGGCGACCGTCAGGTGCGCACGACGGCCCTGGTGCCGGAACCGGGCGGCGAACGGCCCGTCCGTCCACGCCAGCACGGAGAAGCGTGCCCGGGGCCGAGCCGTGGCGGGAGCCCCGTCCGGCAGGCCGGAGTCGAGCCACACCAGGTCCCCCGTGACCTGCGCCGCCAGGGCCGCGAGGTCGGGGACCGGGTCGAGTCGGCGGACCTCGACGCGGACGCCGGGGTCGGCGGTGGTCAGATCGCGGCGATCGTCCATGCGGCGGCGTGCGAGGCACCGGGCGCGAGCACCACGAGGCCGCGGTCCTCGCCGTCGTTGAAGGCGTCCGGGGCGCACGTCATCGGCTCGACGGCGAGACCGGCGCGGTGGTACTCGGGGACGACGTGGTCGGCGGTGTGCACCTGGGCCCAGCCGCACTCCGGCCCGAAGGCCGCACGGACCCCGTGACCGTCCGCCGCCGTGACCGCGATGGTGGCGAGGCCGGCGGCGTCGCGGTCGAAGCCGGTGAACGCGTGGTCGATGAACCGGTCACCGATCAGCGTGGGCGTACGCAGGTCGAACTCGTCGTGCACGGGGACCAGGTCGGTCGGGATGAGCCGGTCCGGCGTCACCTCGAGCACCTGGGCGGCGGGGAGGGTGAGGGTCCAGTCGTCGACGGCGCCGGTACCCGCGACGAGGTACGGGTGCGGGCCGGTCCCCCACGGTGCGTCCTCGGCCCCGGTGTTCGTCCCGGTGATCGTGGTGTGCAGCCCGTCGGCGTCGAGCCGGTACTCCACGGTGACCGCGACGCGGTACGGGTAGCCCTGCTGCGCCTGGACGGTCGTGGCGAGCACCACGCGGTCGTCCGCCTGCTCCTGCACGCGGAAGTCCGTCCACGCGACGAGTCCGTGCAGGGCGTGGTGCCGTGCGGGCTCGGTGAGGGCCAGCGCGTGGTCGACGCCGCCGAAGGAGTACTCGCCGTCGACGATCCGGTTCGGCCACGGGGCCAGGACGGCACCGCGGAAGACCGGGCGGACCTCGTCGGCGTCGAACGGGACGACCAGGTCTCGGCCCTCGTGCCGCAGGGTCCGCAGTGTCGCTCCGACGGTGGCGATGTCGGCCGCGTACCCGGCGGAGGCGATCGTCAGCGGGGACCCGGACAGCGGCGCGTCGTTGCTCATGGGCTCAGCGTATCGGGCCGCCGAGGCCCGCCGGGTGCACGAAAAACCCCGCCGTTCCGAGGAACGACGGGGTTGAGGGTGGATCTGAGGGGACTCGAACCCCTGACCCCCTGCATGCCATGCAGGTGCGCTACCAGCTGCGCCACAGACCCAGATCGTGCTGCTTCCGTGCCAACCGGTTCCCCGGAGGCACCATAGAAGCGTACACCATGCGAACGCCGGGCAACGAAATCGAAGCCGTCACCCGGGCGCGTCGCTGATCAGGCGGTGTGGTCCACCGGGAGCTCGAGCGGGATGGTCGGGCAGTCGGCCCAGAGACGCTCGAGCGAGTAGTACTGGCGGTCTTCGTCGTGGAAGACGTGCACGATGATCTCGCCGAAGTCGATGAGGACCCAGCGGCCCTCGGTACGGCCTTCGCGGCGGAGCGTCTTGGCACCGAGCTCGAGGAGGCGTTCCTCGACGGCATCGGCGATGGACTGCACGTTGCGCTCGTTCCGACCGGTTGCGAGCAGGAACACGTCCGTGAGCTGCAACGGCCCGGTCACGTCGAGAGCGACGAGGTCCTCGGCCTGCTTGGCGTCGGCCGCGAGTGCTGCGGCCTGCACGAGTTCCAGTGCGCGAGTGGAGGCGGTCACGGATTCCTTCCGGTCGTCGAACCGACGGACAGCCGGTTCGCTTGATGGGTCACGATCATAAGCCACCCCGCCGACAGCGGCCAGGCCGGGGTCGGCGGGGTGGTGGAGAACGGACGTCGGGGACGGCAGCGGTCAGCCGCCGAACGCGTGGGTGGTGAGCAGCGCGGTGATGATGACACCGGCCGCAGCCAGTCCGACCGCACCGACCGTCACACCGAGGATCAGCGGCGTGCGCGACTCCTTCGGTTTGGCGGCGGCGAGCACGACCTGGCGGGTCGAGGTGTGGCTGGACACCGCGCGGCTGGCCCGGACCGGGCTGGCGTCGGTCTCGGGCTGCTCGTCCTGCTGCTCGAGCAGGCGGTCGACCTCGGCGCCGTCGATCGGCCGGTGCGACCCCGTCGACGACAGCGACGCCGGCAGGTCGATCGACCCGGTCAGGATCACCTCGCCCGTCGCGTTGAGTGCGCCGGTGGGGTCGGCCAGGGCCGAGTTCGGCAGGATGATCGCGTTCGTGTTCGTCACCGCGACGCGGCGGGTGCCGGTCTCGGCGTCGTGCACCTCGGCGTCGTTCGAGTCGTGCGCCTGCTGCGACCAGTGGCCGGCGGGCGGCGCGAAGGCCGTGGTCACCGGCTTCGGCTCGGTCGGACGCTGGAACGCGGCGGGGACCTTCGGGGCCTCGGTCGCGGGCTCGGGCAGCGGCACCTCGTTGGTGTCGTCGTCCTCGGCGTCGAGCGAGAGCGGGAACACCGCGGGGGTCGCTGCTGCGGCGTTCGTCGGGATCGGGACCGGCGTGACGGCGGGCTGCGACCCGGCAGCGGGAGCGGGAGCGTCGTCGGCAGACCGATCCGGAGCGTCCTCGGACGACTCGTCCGCCGGTGCGACGTCGGTCGTCTCGTCCGCAGGGGCGTCGGACGCGGGGACGTCGTCCGCCGGGGCGTCGGTCTCCGGCGCACCGGACTCCGGGACGTCGGTCGCGGACGCGTCGGACTCGGTGACGTCGGCGGGCGGCGACCACGTCGACCGGTGGCGGCGGGGCTCCTCGGCGTGCGCGGCGGCCTCGTCGAGGGGCTCGAGCGCGTCCGGGGACCCGTCGGCCTCGGTTGCCTGGGCGACCGCGGCCTGGTCGAGGACCGTCGGGGCAGCGGGCTGCTCGTCGTGCGCGGCCTCGGCGTCCGGAGCGCTCTGTGGCGCGGCGGAGGGGTCGATCGTGTCCACCGACCCGAGGACGTCCTCGACGGTGCGGTCGGACGACTGGGGCGTGGGGTTCTGCAGCGGGACCGGCAGGACCGCCTGGCGCTCGGCGGCACGGAGCTGCCGGATCTGCCGACGGGTGAGCCCACCGCTGCCGGGGACGATCTCGGTCGCGGAGGCCGGCGGGAACGGCGGCACACCGGCCGCGGGTGCCGACACCGGGACGGACGCGGCGGATCCGGGGTCGGTCTGCGCCGATGCCGGCGCGGACGACTGGGCGGGGCCACCGGGGGCCGGGGCGACGTGCGACCCCGGACGGCGACGGGACTCGGGGGTCTCGGCGGCGGGTGCGGCGACGGTCGGGGGCGGCGTCGCGGGCTGCGAACCGGCCGCGGCGGCACGCTCCCGCTCGCGCGCCTGGCGCCGCGACAGGGGCGGCTGCGCGTCGGACGAACTCATGCAACGCTCCGATACAGATGGTGCTTGGAGATGTACTGGACGACACCGTCGGGAACCAAGTACCAGACGGGGAACCCCCGTCGAACCCGGTCACGGCAATCCGTCGAGGATATGGCCAGTGCAGGGACTTCGAGCAAGCTTACGTCCCGCTCGGGCAATCCGGTGAGGCTCAAGGCGTGTCCCGGACGCGTCACGGCCACGAAGTGCGCGAGGTCCCAGAGCCCATCATGGTCTTTCCAGTCGACGATCTGCTGAACGGCGTCTGCGCCCGAGATGAAGACGAGCTGGGTATCCGGTCGCTGTTCGTGCAGGTCCCGCAGGGTGTCGACGGTGTACGTCGGCCCCGGGCGGTCGATGTCCACGCGGCTGACGGTGAACATCGGGTTCGACGCGGTGGCGATCACGGTCATCAGGTACCGGTGCTCGGCGTCGGTGACGTCGGACTTCATGTACGGCTGTCCGGTGGGGACGAAGACGACCTCGTCGAGGTCGAAGGCCCGCGCCACCTCGGACGCCGCGACCAGGTGCCCGTGGTGGATGGGGTCGAACGTGCCACCCATCACGCCGATGCGTGGCCGTCCGGTGGTCTCGAGCATCGAGTGGTCGGTCAGATCTTGGTGTGACCGAACTCGTCGACACCCGTCTCGTGGTGGCGGGTGGCCTCGAACTTCTGCGAGTGGCGGTAGGCCACGTCGCGGAAGCTCCAGGTCACGAAGCCGAGGAAGATGAAGAAGAGGGCGCCGACCATCGGGAACACGAACGCGGGCGCCCCGGAGGCGTGCTCAGCAGCTTCTGCGAGGAGGGTCATCGTTCGTGCTCCGTTCGGTCGGGGAAAGACGCCGTTCAGTCTAGCCGCGGATCTGCCCGGACCCGCGCACGATCCACTTCGTGCTCGTGAGCTCCGGCAGGCCCATCGGGCCGCGCGCGTGCAGCTTCTGCGTCGAGATGCCGACCTCGGCCCCGAAACCGAACTCGCCGCCGTCGGTGAACCGGGTCGAGGCGTTCACCATCACGACCGCCGAGTCGACGGTCGCCAGGAACCGTTCGGCGGTGTCGACGTCGTTCGTGACGATCGACTCCGTGTGGTGCGTCGACCACCGGGCGATGTGCGCCATCGCCGCGTCGACGTCGGGCACGACACGGATCGACAGGTCGAGGTCCATCGACTCGGTCGCCCAGTCGTCGTCGGTGGCGCGGAGCACCCCGGGCACGATCGCCCGCGTGGCGTCGTCGCCGCGCAGCGTCACACCGGACGCCCGCAGCCGGTCGGCCAGCACCGGCAGGAGCCGTTCGGCCGCGGCCTCGTGCACCAGGAGGGTCTCGAGGGCGTTGCACACGCTCGGCCGCTGCACCTTGCTGTTCAGGACGATGTCGACCGCACGCTGCTCGGGTGCGGACGCGTCGAGGAACACGTGCACGACGCCCGCGCCGGTCTCGATGACGGGCACCTGCGACTCGGTGACGACGGTCTGGATGAGCGCGGCGCTCCCCCGTGGGATCAGCACGTCGACCAGGCCACGTGCCCGCATGAGCTCGGTGGCACCGGCGCGGCCGAACTCGTCGATGGTCTGCACCAGGTCGCGGGGCAGGCCGACCGACTCGACCGCGTCCTGGATCCGGGCGACGAGCACGGCGTTCGTGTGCTGGGCCGCCGATCCGCCACGGAGCACGACGGCGTTGCCCGACTTGAGCGCGAGCGAGGCGATGTCGACGGTGACGTTCGGGCGTGCCTCGTAGATCGCTCCGACGACACCGAACGGCACGCGCACCTGGGTGAGCTGGAGTCCGTTCGGCAGCTGCGACCCGCGCACGTGCTCCCCCACGGGGTCGGTCAGCCCGACGACGTGCTCGACCGCGGCGGCGAGGGCCTCGATCCGGACGGGGTCGAGTCGCAGCCGGTCGAGCAGCCCGGACGAGAGTCCGCCGTCCTCGCCGGCGACGAGGTCGTCGTGGTTCGCGGCGACGATCTCGTCGGTCGCGGCACGCACCGCCGAGGCGATCGCACCGAGGGCGGCGTCCTTGACGGCGGTCGTCGCGGTCGCGAGCGCCGACGAGGCGGCCCGTGCCGCCACGAGCTTGTCGGTGAGGGTCGGGGCGGGCGCGATCGACGACATGGACCGATTGTAGGTCCGCCCCTCGGTTCGTGACGGGCGTGCCGGACGCTCGCCGTGCCTCCAGGCCCGGTCCGCCGCTCCGAGCGGGCACGACACGTCGTCACCCGCCTGCCGAGCGGTCACAGATCGTCGCTCCGTAACGCCCGCGCCGACGGTTCCCGACCACACGACCGCGTCCCGTCGGTGAGCCGTGACCGCCTGGAGGCCCGGCACCGGTCCCCGGGACCGGCGCCGGGCCTCCAGGCGGTCACGCCCACCCCGCCGGCCGGTCACGACACGTCGTCCCGCGCCGTGCGAGCGGTCACAGACCGTCGCTCCGCGACGCCTGCGCCGACGGTCTCCGACCAGTCGGCGCCGTGCCGACGGCGAGTCGTGACCACTCGCTGCCGCCGCTCCGGGGCGCGGCGCGGACTGCGTCAGGGACGCGGCGCGGCGTGGAACCAGGTACCGAGGTGTTCGCCCGCCAGCGCGCGGTCGACCAGCGCCGTGTCGGTCACGAGCACCGCGGTGCCCGCCTCGGCCGCGAGCCGCGCGGCGGCGACCTTGGTCCCCGCTCCCCCGGTGCCGACGCCGGCGGTGCCGATCGAGCCGAAGGTGACCCCGGCGAGCTCGTCGCCGAACGGCACCTCGTCGATGCGGGTCGCGCCGGGCTGCTCCGGGGGTGCCGTGTAGAGCGCCTCGACGTCGGACAGCAGCACGAGGGCATCGGCTCCGAGC
This sequence comes from Curtobacterium sp. MCSS17_006, assembly GCF_003234215.1. Lineage (NCBI taxonomy): Bacteria > Bacillati > Actinomycetota > Actinomycetes > Micrococcales > Microbacteriaceae > Curtobacterium > Curtobacterium sp. MCSS17_006. The sequence continues at coordinate 103,359 of NZ_QKSO01000005.1, forward strand.
AGCCGGGCCACCAGGGCCGCGAGCCGGTCGTTGTCGCCGAAGCGGATCTCGTGCGTGGCGACGGTGTCGTTCTCGTTCACGATCGGGAGCACGCGCAGGGCGAGCAACCGGTCGATGGCACGCTGGGCGTTCACCCGGTGCGTGGGGTTCTGCAGGTCACCGGCGGTGAGCAGGATCTGCGCCGCGACGACACCGTGCCGGTCGAGTTCCTTCTGGTACCGGAACATCAGGACGTTCTGCCCGGTGGCCGCCGCAGCCTGCTGGGTGGCGAGGTCGTCCGGTCGGCCCTCGAGCCCGAGGAACGGGAACCCGGTCGCGATCGCACCGGACGACACGAGCACGACCTCGGTCCCGCGGCCGTAGGCGGCGGCGAGGGCGTCCACCAGGGGGCCGATCTGGCCGGCGGCGTCGCCGCTGACCGAGGACGAGCCGACCTTGACCACGATCCGCCGCGCACGCGGGATGTCCTCGCGCCGTGTGACGGGTCCGAGGTCGGTGCGGGCGGTCGTGTCGGTCATGCCGCGGTCAGTCCTTCTGGTCGCTGGTCTCGACCTGGTCGGCGTCGGACCGGTCGGCGTCGAACTGGTCGCCGGTGCCGAGCTGGTCGCTGGTCACCACCTCGTCGTCCACCCAGAGCCCGGAGACGCGCTCCTGCTCGAGCTCGGCACGGGCGGCCGCCTTGGCGTCCATCCGCTCGAAGTACTCCTCGCGCCGCTCGTTGCGGGTCGGACGCGCCGTCGCACCGATGCGCGCGTCGGTGCCACGGGCGCTCGTGATGAGCTCCGCGGTCGACGTGAGCGTGGGCTCCCAGTCGAAGACCATGCCGCCGTCGCCACCGATGACGACGGTGGAGCCGGCGACGGCTCCGGCCTTGAACAGGCCGTCCTCGACGCCGAGCTTCGCGAGCCGGTCGGCCAGGTAGCCGATCGCCTCTTCGTTGGTGAAGTCGGTCTGCTGGACCCAGCGCTCCGGCTTGGCGCCGCGGACGCGGTAGAAGCGGTGCTCCTCGCCGCCCTCGGCGCGCACCGTGAAGGGCTTCTCGTTGACCGAGCGGGGGCGGAGCACGATGCGCTCCGGCACGGGCTCGGCAGCACGGGCGGCGCGGGCCTGCTCGACGATGTCGGCGAGGGCGAACGTCAGCTCACGGAGCCCCTTGCGGGACGCCGTGGAGATCGGGAAGACGCGGTAGCCGCGGCCCTCGAGCTCGGCGGTGACGAACTCGGCGAGCTCCTGCGCCTCGGGCACGTCGATCTTGTTCAGGGCGATGAGCTGCGGGCGCTCGAGCAGCGGCACCTGGCCCTCGGGGACCGGGTAGCGCTCGAGCTCGCCGAGGATGACGTCGAGGTCGCTGATCGGGTCGCGGCCCGGGTCGAGCGTGGCGCAGTCGATGACGTGGAGCAGCGCCTCGCACCGCTCGACGTGGCGCAGGAACTCGAGGCCGAGGCCCTTGCCCTCGGACGCGCCCTCGATCAGACCGGGGACGTCGGCGACGGTGAAGCGGGTGTCACCGGACTCGACGACGCCGAGGTTCGGGGTGAGGGTCGTGAACGGGTAGTCCGCGATCTTCGGCTTGGCGGCGGAGACGGCCGCGATCAGCGAGGACTTGCCGGCGCTCGGGAACCCGACGAGGGCCACGTCGGCGATGGTCTTCAGCTCGAGGCTGATGTCCCCAGCCCAGCCCTCGGTGCCGAGGAGCGCGAAGCCGGGGGCCTTGCGCTTCGTGGTGGAGAGCGCCGCGTTGCCGAGGCCGCCCTGTCCGCCCGGGGCCACGACGACGCGCATGCCGGGCTCGGTGAGGTCGGCGATGACCTCGCCGGACTCGTCGTACACCACGGTGCCGACGGGCATCGGGAGCTCGAGGACCTCGCCGCTCACACCGCTGCGGTGGTCACCCATGCCGGGCTGCCCGTTCTTCGACGAGCGGTGCGGGGAACGGTGGTAGCCGAGCAGCGTCGTCACCTGCGGGTCGGCCACGAGCACGATGTCACCGCCGTCACCGCCGTTGCCGCCGTCGGGCCCGGCGAGGGGCTTGAACTTCTCACGGCGGACCGACACGCAGCCGTTGCCGCCGTGCCCCGCGCTGAGGTGCAGGGTCACGCGGTCGACGAAGGTCGCCATGGGTCCACTCCAGGTGTTTCGTTGTGCCGACGGGACCGTCGGCGGGAAAAGCGAAGGAGGGGCGGGCACTCGGCCCGCCCCTCCAGCTGCAGTCGTTCGAACGACTACGCGTTGACGATGTTGATGACCTTGCGGCCACCCTTGGTGCCGAACTCGACCGAACCGGACGAGAGGGCGAACAGCGTGTCGTCGCCACCGCGGCCGACGTTGGCGCCCGGGTGGAAGTGCGTGCCGCGCTGGCGGACGATGATCTCGCCGGCGTTGACGACCTCGCCACCGAAGCGCTTCACGCCGAGGCGCTGAGCGTTCGAGTCACGACCGTTGCGAGTGGAACTCGCACCCTTCTTGTGTGCCATGAGTTGACTCCCTTACGCGATCTTGGTGATCTTGACGCGGGTCAGCTCAGCGCGGAAACCCTGGCGCTTCTTGTACCCGGTCTTGTTCTTGAACTTCTGGATGATGACCTTGGGACCACGGAGGTCGTCGAGCACCTCGGCGGTGACGGTCACGTTCGCGAGCTCGGAAGCCGCCGACGTGATCTTGTCACCGTCCACGAGGAGCACGGGGGCGAGGTCGATGTTGCCCTTGTCGTCCGCCTTGGCACGGTCGATGGTCAGGATGGTGCCGACCTCGACCTTCTCCTGACGGCCGCCGGCGCGCACTACTGCGTAAACCACGTGGAAATCCTTACGTAACTCTGCTTGAGGGAAGTCTCGGGTGCCCACTTCTGCACGAGCGGCTCCCGGAAGGCCGGGCCCGATCGGCGACGCAGGCAGAACGGCCCGCTGACACCAGGGACCGAGAATACTCGATCACCCTGGGTCCGGTCAAACGGCGACACCCGTACGATTGCACGGTGACCGTGTTGATCGACCCACCGACGTGGCCCGCCCACGACACACTGTGGTCGCACCTCGTCAGTGATGAATCCTACGCGGAACTCCACGCGTTCGCTGCGCGGGCCGGTGTGCCGCGCCGTGCGTTCGACCACGACCACTACGACGTCCCGCTCTCGCGGTACGACGAACTGGTGGCCGCTGGCGCCTCGGCCGTGACCGGACGCGAGCTCGTGCTGCGGTTGATCCGCAGTGGGCTGCGCGTGGCGCAGCGGGACAAGCGCGGTCTCTGACCGCGCGTCCGGACGGCCGGGAGGCGCGGCGTGCCTCCGCCCCGCCCCGGCGCCGCACACGGTGCGCCGCCGGCTCGCAGGGCCGCGCGAACGGTGCGAGGTTCCGGGTTCGGTGCGACGCGGAGACCGGCGCACCGAGTACGGAACCTCGCACGGCTCGAAGGGGGCGGCGTTGACGCGGCCGGGCCTCGCACCGTGCGAGGGGTCGCGAACGGGCTCAGCGGGGCGCGGGACCGCCCCAGGGGTTCGCCGGGGGCTGCTGCTGGTCTGGGCGTGGCCCGGCGCCGTACTGGCCGCCGTACTGGCCGTGTGGGTCGGGCTGCACGCGCCCCTGCCCGTACGGTGCCGGCGGCTGCTGCTGTGGCTGCTGCGGTGCCTGCGGCTGGATCGTCGAGGGCGGGACCGCGTCGGCGGGTCGGACGGTGCCCGGCATCCCCGGAGTCGTCGACGAGCCACGTCCGCGGCGCGGCCGACCGAGCCAGAGCCAAGCTGCCGTGGCGGTCGCCAGGAGCATCACGGTGAACGGCAGACCGTTCTGCAGCGGTCGCGTGAGCACGTCGATGACGAGCTGGGAGCCGCCGGCGGTGGCCGCTCCGAACGAGCCGGTGAAGACCCCGACGAGCATCAGGGCCACCGTGCCCGCGGCGCCGGCGAGGACCACGCGGAGCAGGAGCCTCGGCAGCGGGCTGCGGCGGTCGATCGGCGTCAGGAACGCCAGGGCCAGGAACGCACCGACGTAGTACGGGAACGGTGCCACGAAGACCCCGGTCGTGAAGCTGCCGAGCAGGCTCGTACCGGCGCCGTAGTGCCGGAACGGACTGACCACGAGCGAGGTGCCGAGCAGTCCGAAGAGCCCGGACACGAACTCGACGAGCACCAGGGCCACCACGGCGATGAGCGCACCGGCCGTGTTCGTCACCGAGGCGCCGGGCGCGAAGGCCCGGCGGGGGTCGGCCGGGGCACGGGGCGGCCGCGGCGGGGCGTACGGCGCGCCGGCACCGGGCTGACGCCCGTACTGCGGCACACCGCCCTGCTGCGGCGGCACCGGGCCGCCGGGCTGCTGGGCACCCGGGCCGGGCGGTGCGGGCTGGGACCAGCCCGCACCGTAGTACCCACGCTGCTGCTGCGGGTCGCCCGGGTTCGTCACGTCAGTTCCCCAGGATCACTGCGCCGTCGGAGCCGTCGGCGTCGTCGGTCGACTCCTCCGTCGGCGTGGCGGGAGCGCTGATGCTCGGCGACGAGACCCGGCGGGAGCGCGAGCGCCCCTGTCCGGGCTGCTTCGGCTCCGGGAGCGCCTGGAGCACCGAGTCGAGCAGGGACTCGGCGTCCGGGGCGACCGCGCGGGGCTCGCGCTTCGGTGCCGCGGCGATCGGGATGTCCAGGATCGCCACGGTGTTGTCGGTCGGCGTCACGGTGGCGCTCGAGCTCACGCGACGGCGGGCCGGGGCCTTCGCCTTCGGTGCGGCTGCGGGCTCGGTGACGGCCGGAGCGGCGACCTTCGGCGCGCGCGCCTCGGGCTCGACGATCACGGCGGGCTCAGCGGTGACCGACGACTCAGACGCGTCCGACTGCTCGGCAGCGGGTGCCTGGGGTGCATCGGTGGCCCGAGCGTCGGCAGCGGCCTGCTGGTCGCCGCTCTGCTGGTCTCCGGCGCGCTGGTCGCCGCTCTGCTGCTCTGCCCCGCGGCCGCCACGGCCACGGCGACGACGCTTCGAACCGGTCGGCTGCTCGCCACCCGTGCTGTCCGGGCCGGTCGACGCGTCGGCCGACGACGGTGCCGTGGCCTCCGTCGCGGTCACGGCAGCCGCTGCGGCCTCCTGCTCGTCGTGCGAGAGGGTCGAGGCCGCGATCCGCGACAGCGCGTTCTTCACGTCGTCGGTGATCTGGTGCGCCTGGCCGGAGGCACCGTTCGACGACCCCGAGGAACCGGAGTTCCCCTTGCCACCGTTGCCGTTGCCGTTGCCGTTGCCGTTGTCGGATCGGCCGTTCTCGTTGCCGTTCCCGCCGCGACCCTTGCGACGCCCCTTGCTCGGGCCCGGGTCGGCGTTGTTGTCGTTGACCTTGGCGTTGACCTCGTCGAGGGACTCGCGCAGGCCGACACCGATCTTCTTGCGGGTCATCTGCACGAGGCCGAGCGAGGTGATCTCGGCGACCTGGTGCTTCGTGCGGTCGCGGCTCAGGCACTCGACCAGGCGGCGGAGCACGAGGTCGCGGTTCTCCTCGAGCACCATGTCGATGAAGTCGACGACGATGATGCCGCCGATGTCGCGCAGGCGGAGCTGGCGGACGAGCTCCTCGGCGGCCTCGAGGTTGTTCTTCGTGACCGTCTCTTCGAGGTTGCCCCCGGAACCGACGAACTTGCCGGTGTTGACGTCGACGACCGTCATGGCCTCGGTGCGGTCGATGACGAGCGAACCACCGGAGGGCAGCCAGACCTTGCGGTCGAGGGCCTTGTCGATCTGCTCGTTGAGGCGGAACTCCTCGAAGGAGTCCGGGCCCTCGTAGCGGACGACGCGGTCCTTGAGGTCCGGGGCCACGGCCGACAGGTACTCGTCGATGGTGCCGCCGGCGGCCTCGCCGTCGATGATCAGCTTCGTGAAGTCCTCGTTGAACACGTCACGCACGATCTTGATGAGCAGGTCGGGCTCGGAGTGCAGCATGACCGGCGCGTGACCACCGGCGACCTTCTTCTGGATGGCCTCCCACTGGCTGGTCAGGCGCTGCACGTCGCGGGTGAGCTGCTCCTCGGTCGCGCCCTCGGCAGCGGTGCGCACGATGACGCCCGCGTGCTCCGGCAGGACTTCCTTGAGGATCTTCTTCAGTCGGGCACGCTCAGTGTCCGGCAGCTTGCGTGAGATCCCGTTCATCGAGCCGTTCGGCACGTAGACCAGGTAGCGACCCGGCAGCGAGATCTGGCTGGTGAGGCGGGCGCCCTTGTGGCCGACCGGGTCCTTCGTGACCTGCACGAGGACCTTGTCGCCCGGCTTGAGCGCTGCTTCGATGCGGCGACCGTGGTTGCCGGTCTCGACGGAGTTCCAGTCGACCTCACCGGCGTAGAGCACGGCGTTCCGGCCGCGCCCGATGTCGACGAACGCCGCCTCCATCGAGGGCAGGACGTTCTGCACCTTGCCGAGGTAGACGTTGCCGATGAGCGACACGTTCTCGGACTTGGTGATGTAGTGCTCGGCGAGGATGCCGTCCTCGAGCACGCCGATCTCGATCGTCGACGAGCTGGAGCGGACGATCATCTGGCGGTCGACGCTCTCGCGGCGGGCGAGGAACTCGTCCTCGCTGACCACCTGACGGCGGCGTCCGGCATCGCGGCCGTCACGACGTCGCTGCTTCTTCGCCTCGAGCCGGGTCGAGCCCTTGATGCGCTGCGGCTCGGTGATGAGCTCCGGCTCGCGGCGGCGCGGCTCCTGGTGGTCGCGCGGCTCGCGGGCCTCGCGGTCGGCGCTCGAACCACGGCGACGCGAGCGACGGCGCGAGCCGCCCTGGTCGTCGCGGTCGTCACGGTCGCGATCGCGGTCGAAGCGGTCCTCGCGGTCGTAGCGGTCGTCCTCGTCGCGGTCACGGTCGCGGTCGCGGTCACGCTCGAACCGGGGCGCGCGCTGCGGCAGCTCCGGCAGCACCGGCGCGTGGAAGATCAGGCTGAGCGTGCTCGTGGCCTTCGGCACGAACGGCTCGTCGGCGGGTGCGGCGTCGCCGCTCACCTCGGCCGTCGGTGCGGCGTCGGCCGGACGGGAGGCGCGGTCCGCGTCCGCCCCGTCGGTCGCGGTGGCCGACCGGTCGCCCGTCACGACCGGCAGGTCGCCGGTCAGCGTGCTCACGTCGTGCGGCTCGGCACCGCTGTCGGCGACCGCCTCGACCGCGACGGAGACCGCCCCGGTGTCGGTCGGCTCGACGGGCGACGCCGGCGATGCCGGGGAGTCGGGCGAGTCCGGCGAACCGGGAGAGTCCGGCGAACCGGCCGACGCGACGCTGGCCGCGGGACGGGCGTCAGCGCCGCCCGTCAGCGCGAGGGTCTCGTCGGCGTGGGGTGCCTGCTCGGCGCCCCCACGGGCCTCCTGGCCGGACGACCGGGCGCGGCGACCGCCGAACAGGCGGCTCCGGCGCTTCGGCGCGTTCTCGTCGTTGGTCGTGTTGTCGTTGTTCTGCTCCACCATGGACTGGTGCACTCCTCGGCCCCACTCGCACCCTTTCGGGTGGCGGGAATTCTGTGTCGTGGCGGGCGGCGTCGACGCCCCCGCGCTCGCTGTCTCGTGATCGGTCCGCGTCAACTTCTCGTTGCGTCCGCGCCCGTTCCGGTCCGGGCACCCGGCCCGTTCCGGCTCGGCATCGGAGTGACGCTGCCCGACCACAGTGCGCTCTCACCGCACCGGATCGTCCGGGTTCGGCCCGGTGGGGCGTCACTCGGAAAGCTCTCTTCGGTGTGCGGTTGGCCGCACGACCTCCAGGCATTATCGCATGCCGCACCCGGAAAGCACCGGAACCCGCATGCGATGATGACCGCGTGACCGCGTCTGCACCTGCCCCCCGTCGTCCGATCGCGATGGCGGTCTTCCTGCTCGTCACCGGGATCGTCGGCCTGTTCGGCTCGTTCCGGCTCGTCCTCGACGAGTTCACGAAGTACGAGAACCCGAAGGCCGTCCTGAGCTGTGACGTGAACCCGTTCATCAACTGCTCCGACGTGATGGCCAGCTGGCAGGGGCACCTGTTCGGGTTCCCGAACCCGCTGCTCGGCGTCATGGGGTTCGTCGCCCCGATCGCCGTCGCCGTGCTGCTGCTCGCCGGGTTCCGGAACGGTTCGCGCTGGTTCTGGATCGTCTTCAACGCCGGGGTCTTCCTGGCGTGGGTGTTCGTGACCTGGCTGTTCACGCAGACCGTGTTCGTCATCGGCGCGCTGTGCCCGTGGTGCATGCTCGTCTGGTCGATGACGATCCCGATGTTCTGGGTGTTCACGATCTGGAACGCCGCCCAGGGTCGCTTCGGCGCCGGGGCACAGCGTGTCGGGCGGTCGCTCCTGCCCTTCAGCTGGGCGTTCGTGCTGGCGAACTACCTGGTCATCATCGTCACGATCATCATCAAGTTCCCCGCGGTCCTCACCAGCTTCTGAGCCGTCCCCGCTGCCCCTACGCTCGGGATCGATGAGCGAGCACGAGAGCAGCAGGGCGCGCCGCGACGCCGCACGGGAACGCGCGCGAGCGGCACGGGCGGCAGAGCAGTCTCGACGCCGGCGCCTCCGCACACTCGGCATCAGCGGGATCATCGTCGCGGGCCTCGCGGTGGTCGCGGTGGTCGTCCTGGTCATCGCGAACTCCGTGCAGCCCGCCGGGCCGGGTCCACGGAACACGGCGAGCGACGGCGTCCTGCTCACCGGGGTGCGCGGCAGGATCGTGCCCGTCGAGACGCGAGCGGTGCCCGACGGCGGGACCCCGACGCCGACCGAGCAGGACGGCTCGAAGACCGCGATCACGATCTACGCGGACTACATGTGCCCGTACTGCAACCAGTTCGAGACGGCCCAGATGCCCCGGATCCGGCAGTGGGTGGAGGACGGAACCGCCACCCTCGAGCTGCACCCGCTCGGGCTGCTCGACCGCGTGTCGCTCGGATCGCGGTACTCCACCCGCTCGGCCGCGGCTGCCGCGTGCGTCGCGGACCACGACCCGGGCGCGTTCCTGGCCTTCAACAGCTCGCTCTACGACCACCAGCCCTCGGAGAGCACGCGCGGACTCACGAACGACGAGCTGGCGTCCCTCGCGCACGAGGCCGGGGCGACGGACCCGGCCGTGACACCGTGCATCACCCGGCAGGACTTCGCCGGGTGGGTCGCCGACGCCACGAACCGGGCGATGAACGACCCGGTGCCGAACTCGTCGCTCGACGGGATCACGAGCACGCCGACGATCATCGTCGACGGCGAGCAGTACAACGCGGACGGTGCAGCGTCCCTCGCCGACGTCGACGCGTTCGCGGCCTTCGTCCGGCAGCACGGCGGGACGTCCTAGCCCCCCTCACGACGAACGGCCCCCGCTCCCGGATGGGAGCGAGGGCCGTCGGTCGTTCGGGGAGTGCTACTTCGCCGCGGCGTCGATCGCGGTGATGACGGTGCTCAGGTCGTCCAGGCGCTTGCCGTCGACGACGATCGTCGGCGTGCCGAAGCCCTGCGTGCCCGCCAGCGCCTCGTTCGTGGTGACGGCCTGCGTCGACTTCGTCACCCAGCCCTTGAACTGCTCGGACGACAGGCACTGGGACAGGTCCGAACCGGTCGCGCCGCCCGCCTTGACGAGCTTCGCGATCTCGGAGTTGGTCAGGCCCTTGGTGCCCTCGGCCGGCTGGTTCTCGAAGAACTGCGTCTGCACGTCGAGGAACTTGTCCGGCGCGTAGTTCGCCACGCACATGGCGGCGTTCGCGGCACGGCTCGCGTAGCGGGAGCCCGCGTAGCTGCGGTCCAGGATCGACACCGGCTGGATCGCCAGGGTCGCGTCGCCCGACTTCACCTTGTCGAGGATCTGGTCGGAGTAGGCCGCCTCGAACTGCTTGCAGACCGGGCATGCCCAGTCGACGTACTCGGTGACCGTCACGGCACCGTCGCTGTTCGCCGTCGGGACCGGCGAGGCCGAGCCCGTCGCGGACACGGCCGGCGTGGTCACCGGGGTGACCTTGCCGTCCTGGCCGGTGAACTGGATAGCGCCGGTGGCCATGTTCTTCGGCCCGGCTGCGGACACCACGGGCGCGTTGTTCACGTTCACCACGACGATCGCGATGATCGCGGCGATCGCCACGATGCCCAGGCCGATGCCGCCCTGCAGGAACCACTTGTTGCGGCGCTTGCGGCGCTTCTCGGCGTCGGCGCGCTGGCGTGCGACCTCTCGGGCGTGCTGACGCCGCTCGTTCTTGGTGGGTCGGTCGTTGTTCGTCACGTCGTCCCCGTCGCTCAGGCGAACCAGAGCGCGAGCTCGCGCGCGGCCGACTCGGGGCTGTCCGAACCGTGGACCAGGTTCTGCTGCACCTTGAGGCCCCAGTCGCGGCCCAGGTCACCACGGATCGTGCCGGGCGCGGCCGAGGTCGGGTCGGTGGTGCCGGCGAGCGAGCGGAAGCCCGCGATCGCACCGTTGCCGGCGACGCGCACGGCGACGACGGGACCGGACTGCATGAACTCGACGAGCGGCTCGAAGAACGGCTTGCCCTGGTGCTCCTCGTAGTGCGCGTCGAGCAGGTCACGCGGCGCGGTGAGCATCTTCAGGTCGACGAGCTCGTAGCCCTTCGCCTCGATCCGGCGGAGGATCTCACCGGTCAGCTGGCGGGCGACGCCGTCGGGCTTGACGAGGACGAGGGTCTCTTCGAAGTCGGACACGCAGTACTCCCTGTGTTCGGGGTCGAATGTGGTGGTCAGTCCTCGCCCATGGCCGCTCGGCGCGCGGCGTTCTGACGGTCCAGTTGACCGCCCTTGACGAAGCAGAAGACCCACAGCGCCAGGAACACCACGGCGACCGCGAACATGAAAGGTTCGATGAACCCGGTGGCGAGGATGGCCGCCTGCAGCAGCCACCCGAACCATACACCGGCCCGGTTGCCCGTCAGACGTGAGGCAGCTGCGAGGACGATGATCGCGCCGATGCCCCCGCCGAAGGCCGCTGCGGGCGGCAGCGTGCCCTTGCCGAAGACGACGAGCATGGGGAAGAAGAACATGATCGCCTCGAGTACAAGCGTGATCGAGAGCAGGCTCTCCTGCGCCCCGCGTTCGCGGCGCGGCTTCCGGGTGCGCGGTGCGCGGCCCGGCCGGGAGGCCCGTGGTGCGTCCGTCACTTCGCCTCGCCTTCGCGGTGCACGAGGTCCATGACCGCGCCCACCATCACGATGGAGCCCGCGACGAGCACGAGGGCGTCCTCGGCGTCGGCCTCGTCGGCCAGGCTGCGCGCTTCCTGCAGTGCGGACGCCAGGGACGGCTCGACGACGACGCGGTCCTCGCCGACCTCGTCGACGACGACCCGGGCGAACTCGTCCGCGTCGAGCGCACGCTCCCCCGGCGGCTGCGTCACGACGAACGTGGCGACGGTGTCCTTGAGCGCGCGGACGAACCCGCGGGCGTCCTTGTCGCCGAGGATCCCGACGACGCCGACGACGTGCTCGGACGGGAACGCGACCGGCAGCGCCTCGGCCAGGGCCTTCGCACCGTGCGGGTTGTGCGCGGCGTCGACGACGACGGTCGGGTCGGTCGCGATGGGCTGCAGGCGGCCGGGGCTGGTCGTGCCGGCGAGGCCCTCGGACAGGACGTCCTCGTCGAGGGCCTGGGCCCCGCGGCCGAGGAACGACTCGACCGCCGCGATGGCCACGGCGGCGTTCTCCGCCTGGTGCCGGCCGAACAGCGGCAGGAACAGGTCGTCGTAGCGGCCGGCGATGCCCTGCACGGTGATGAGCTGTCCGCCCACGGCCGGGGTGACGTCGACGACGCTGAATCCCTGCGAGCTCGGCCTGCCCGCCGCTCCGCGACGGTCAGGTACCGGCTCGAAGGGGCCCACCGTGCCCTCGACGGCCAGGGTGGACTCGGTGAGCTCGGCGGCGCGCTCGAGTTCGGCGAAGGCCTCGGGGACCTGCCGGCTCGACACCACGGCGGACGACGGCTTGACGATGCCCGACTTGGTGCGGGCGATCTCGGCCACCGTGGCACCGAGCTGCTTCGCGTGGTCGATGGCGATCGGCGTGAACACCGACACCTGGCTCTGCACGACGTTGGTGGAGTCCCACTCGCCGCCCATCCCGACCTCGATCACGGCGACGTCCACCGGGGCCTCGGCGAAGCACGCCAGGGCGAGCACGGTGAGCGCCTCGAAGAAGGTCAGCGGGAGTTCGCCCTTGTCGGCGAGCTCGCGGTCGGTGATCTCGAGCACCGGGGCGATGTCGTCCCAGTTCTCGACGAACCGGTCCGCCGCGATCGGCTGGCCGTCGACCACGATGCGCTCACGGATCGACACCAGGTGCGGGCTCGTCATCAGGCCGGTGCGCAGACCGTGCGCCCGGACGATGCTCTCGATGGTGCGCGCGGTCGACGTCTTGCCGTTCGTGCCCGTCACGTGGATCACCGGGTACGCCAGGTGCGGGTCGCCGAGCAGCTCGACGGCGCGGCGCGTGGCGGTCAGCCGGCGCTCGGGCGCCTGTTCGCCGATGCGGGCGTACAGGGCGGCCTCGACGCGGCGGACCTCGTCGTCGTCACCGCCGTAGGGCACGGCATCGGTCGGAGCGTCGCCGGAGGGGCCGACCGGGATCCGGATGCCGTCCTCGTCGCGACCGTCAAGCTCGTCGTGTCCGACGAACTCCTCGTTCGCCTCGTGGTCGTCGTACTGGTCGTGGTCACTCATGCGCGTGCTACCTCCACGGATACCTTCGCACCGTCACCGACGTCGGTGGTGGTGTCGTCCGCCCCGAGGGGCACGATCTCGACGCTCGTCGCCAGGGTCTCCCCGGCGATGAGCTCCTGGTGCGCGCGGACCGCGCCGTCGGCCGTGCTGTCCACCCGGAGGGTCAGGGCGATGCGGTCGCTGACGTCGAGGTCGGCGTCGCGGCGGGCCTGCTGGACGGCGCGGACGACGTCACGGGCGAGCCCCTCGGCCTCGAGCTCGGGCGTGGTCACGGTGTCGAGCACCACGAAACCGCCCTCGTCGAGGAACGCCACGGCCACCGAGGCGTCGGCCACGGTGAGATCGAGTGAGTACTCGCCCTCGATCAGGTCGACGCCACCGACGGTCACGCCGGAGTCGGTCGCGGTCCAGTCGCCCTTCTTGGCGGCCGGGATCACCTGCTGCACCTGCTTGCCGATGCGGGGGCCGGCGACGCGGGCGTTCACGGTGAGCTTCCGCTCGATGCCGTACTGCGCCAGGGACTCTTCCGCCTGGGCCTCGAGCACCACGCGCTTGACGTTGAGCTCGTCGCGCAGGATGTCGGCGAACGGTTCGACCGCGGCCGGGTCCGGCACCACCAGGGTCAGCGTGGCCAGGGGCAGGCGGACGCGCTTGCCGGTGGCCTTGCGGAGCGCCAGGCCCTTCGAGGCGACGTCGCGCACGCGATCCATCGCGTCGACGAGGGCGTCGTCGGCCGGGAACTCGTCGGGGGCAGGGAAGTCCGTCAGGTGGACGCTGCGTCCGCCGGTCAGGCCCTTCCAGATCTCCTCGGTGACGAGCGGCGCGAGCGGGGCGGCGACCCGGGTCAGGGTCTCGAGCACGGTGTACAGCGTGTCGAACGCCGCACGGGTCTCGGCGCCGGCGTCCGCGTCGGCCCCGGTCCAGAACTTGTCGCGCGAGCGACGGACGTACCAGTTCGTGAGCACGTCGGCGAAGTCGCGGACGGCCTGGGCCGCGAGCGGGGTGTCGAGCGCGTCGAGGTGCGTCCGGACGTCGGTGACGAGGACCCGGGTCTTCGCGAGCAGGTAGCGGTCGAGCACGTCGGTCGAGTCGGTCCGGCGCTGAGCCCGGTACCCGTCGGGACCCGAGGCGTTCGCGTACAGGGTGAAGAAGTAGTACGTCGACCACAGCGGCAGCATGAACTCGCGGACGCCCTGGCGGATGCCCTCCTCGGTGACGACGAGGTTGCCGCCGCGGATCACCGACGAGGACATCAGGAACCAGCGCATGGCGTCGGCACCGTCGCGGTCGAAGACCTCGGAGACGTCCGGGTAGTTCCGGAGCGACTTCGACATCTTCTGGCCGTCCGAGCCGAGGACGATGCCGTGGCTGATGACGTTCTGGAACGCCGGCCGGTCGAACAGCGCGGTGGAGAGCACGTGCATGACGTAGAACCAGCCGCGCGTCTGCCCGATGTACTCGACGATGAAGTCGGCCGGGCTGTGCGACTCGAACCACTCGCGGTTCTCGAACGGGTAGTGCACCTGGGCGTACGGCATCGACCCGGAGTCGAACCACACGTCGAACACGTCGGTGATCCGGCGCATCGTCGAGTTGCCCGTGGGGTCGTCGGGGTTCGGCCGCGTCAGGTCGTCGATGAACGGCCGGTGCAGGTCCACTTCGCCCTCGGCGTTCACCGGCAGCCGACCGAAGTCGCGCTCGATGTCGGCGAGCGAGCCGTACACGTCGGTGCGCGGGTACTCGGGGTCGTCGGACTGCCACACCGGGATCGGCGTGCCGAAGTAGCGGTTGCGCGAGACCGACCAGTCGATGGCGTTGCCGACCCACTTGCCGAACTGGCCGTCCTTGACGTTGTCCGGCACCCAGTTGATGTCCTGGTTGAGCTGGCCCATGCGGTCGCGGAGCTCGGTGACGCGGACGAACCACGACGAGACGGCCTTGTAGATGAGGGGCTTCCGGCACCGCCAGCAGTGCGGGTAGCTGTGCTCGTAGGACGCCTGGCGGAGCAGTCGCCCGGCGTCGCGGACGGCCTTGGTCAGCGGCTTGTTCGCGTCCGACCAGAGCATGCCGGCGACCTCGCCGAACTGCGACGTGAAGACGCCGCCCTCGTCGAGGGACAGCACGACGGGGATGCCGGCGGCGGCGCAGACCTCCTGGTCGTCGGCACCGTAGGCCGGGGCCTGGTGCACGATGCCGGTGCCCTCACCGGTCTCGACGTACTCGGCGACCAGGATGCGCCACGCGTTCTCGTAGCCCTCGGCGTCGGCCAGGAAGTCGAACAGCCGCTCGTACTCGACGCCGTCGAGCTCGGCGCCCGTCAGCGTGCGCGCGACGGCGGCGAGCGCCTCGTCACCCGAGGCGTAGCCGAGCTCCTTCGCGTGCGCGGCCACGGTGTCGGACGCGAGCAGGTAGGAGACGGAACCGGCGTCGGCACCGTCAGCCGCGCCTCCAGGCCCTGCCGGGACGACCGCGTACGCGATCTCCGGACCGACCGCGAGCGCGGCGTTCGTCGGGAGGGTCCAGGGGGTCGTCGTCCAGGCGAGCGCACGCACACCGGTCAGGTCGAGCGCGGAAGCGCGGTCGCCGTGCAGCGGGAACGAGACGGTGACGGACTGGTCCTGGCGCATCTTGTAGACGTCGTCGTCCATGCGCAGCTCGTGGTTGGACAGTGGCGTCTGGTCGTTCCAGCAGTACGGCAGGACCCGGAAGCCCTCGTACGCCAGGCCCTTGTCCCAGAGCTGCTTCCACGCCCAGAGCACGCTCTCCATGAAGGTGACGTCGAGGGTCTTGTAGTCGTCCTCGAAGTCGACCCAGCGCGCCTGGCGGGTGACGTACTCCTGCCACTCGTCGGTGTACTGCAGCACGGACTTCTTGGCGGCGGCGTTGAAGACGTCGATGCCCATGGCGTCGATCTCGTGCTTCTCGGTGATGCCGAGCCGGCGCATCGCCTCGAGCTCGGCGGGCAGGCCGTGGGTGTCCCAGCCGAAGCGGCGGTGCACCTGCTTGCCGCGCATGGTCTGGTAGCGCGGGAAGACGTCCTTGGCGTAGCCGGTCAGCAGGTGCCCGTAGTGCGGCAGGCCGTTGGCGAAGGGCGGGCCGTCGTAGAAGGTCCACTCCGGGCAGCCCTGTCGCGCGTCGATGGACGCCTGGAACGTGTCGTCGCGCTTCCAGAAGGCGAGGATGCCCCGCTCGACGGCGGGGAAGCTCGGCGAGGGGACGACGCCATCGGCATCGGCGTTCAACGGGTACGGCACCGGGACTCCTTGTGGGTTCGCTCGATCTCCACGAGGACGGAAACAGGTTCCGCGGTACCACCTCGTTTGCCGCCCAACGTGCGCTGTGCGACCACTCTGTGTCGGGGGTGGTGACGGTCCCGAACCCGCCCGGTTCTACTGACGGAGGCGCTGGTGCGCTCCGCGTTCTTCCGGAAGCTCCCCGGTGATGGCCGGATCGATGCTCTTGGAACTCGACTTTACCGGACGGGAGCATGCTTGAGTGATGCCCGCAGAAGATCGCCCCGAGTCACTCGTCACCGTCCTGATCGCGTTCGGGGCGAACCTGCTCGTCGCGATCGCGAAGACGGTCGCCTCGCTCGTGTCGGGTTCGGCGTCGATGGTGGCCGAGGCGGCGCACTCCTGGGCGGACACCGGCAACGAGGTGTTCCTGCTCGTCGCGGAACGACGGGGCGGCAAGAAGCGGGACACCGCGCACCCGCTCGGGTACGGACGCGAGACGTACATCTGGTCGATGTTCGCCGCGTTCGGCCTGTTC
The DNA here is from genome assembly GCF_003234215.1 of Curtobacterium sp. MCSS17_006. NCBI lineage: Bacteria > Bacillati > Actinomycetota > Actinomycetes > Micrococcales > Microbacteriaceae > Curtobacterium > Curtobacterium sp. MCSS17_006. Next base: position 119,739 of record NZ_QKSO01000005.1, read on the forward strand.
ACGGCCGGTGCGATCGTCTCGATCTACCACGGCATCTCGGAGTTCGGGGACACCGGGCCAGCCGAGGACGTCGTGCTCAACTACGTCGTGCTCGGGGTCGCGTTCCTGCTCGAGGGCACGAGCTTCCTGCAGGCGTACCGGCAGGCGCACGGTGCCGCGACGAAGCGCAAGGTCCCGGTGCTGCGGCACGTGCTGCAGTCGTCGAACCCGACGCTCCGTGCGGTGTTCGCCGAGGACGCGGCGGCGCTGATCGGCCTGGTCGTGGCGTTCCTCGGGGTGTTCCTGCACCAGGTCACCGGGCTGGCGGTCTTCGACGCGCTCGGCTCCATCGCGATCGGTGTGCTGCTCGGGGTCGTGGCGATCGTCCTGATCGACCGCAACCGCCGGTTCCTGCTCGGCGAGAGCACGTCCCCCGAGCTCGAGAACGCGGTGCTCGTCGAGCTGCTGGGCCGGTCGCAGGTCGAGCGGGTCACCTACCTGCACCTGGAGTTCGTGGGGCCGTCGCGGGTGTACCTCGTCGCGGCCGTCGACCTGACGGGCAACGAGACCGAGGAGCACGTGGCGGTGCGGTTGCGCGACGTGGAGCAGTCGCTCGAGGACAGCCCGTACATCGAGGAGGCCGTCCTCACCCTGAGCTACCCGGGCGACGAGTCGCTGGTGCCGACCGACGGCGACGTGCCCGAGGTCGTGCGCGACGGCACCGCTTCGGACGTGGCGTCCGGGGGCGCGGGGACCCTGCGCACGGAGTGAGCGTCGACTGGGCGCGCGGGTGGTCGGGTTCGTGTCGCAAGACGCCTGCGTGTCAGCGAGACGCCGCCATGTGCTCGAGACGCCGCCGGTTTCAGCGGCGTCTCGCCGGCGAGGCGGCGTCAGGTGAAGACGCCGGCGTGTTCCGTGAGCGACAGAGCGTCGGACGGGAGGCGCGGTGCCGGGCCGCCACGGGCCTCCCGTCCGCCGCCCGTCACGTCCACCGCCCCGCGCGCGGCCCGTGGGACGCCGGCGTGTCAGCAAGACGCCGCCATGTACTCGAGACGCCGCAGGATTCAACGGCGTCTCGCCGTCGAGGCGGCGTCGCGCGAAGACGCCGGCGCGTCAGCGGGCGTCGAGGCCCGCGACCACCGGAGTGAGTGCCGCCGCGACGTACTCGACGAGCGCACGGCGGCCGACCCCGTCGGTGACCCACACCCCGAACGCCGCGGCGGCGGCACCGAGCATCGCGCCGGACACCGTCTGCGGCCAGAGTGAGCGCTGCTGCTCCCCCGTGCGGCCGGCGACGAAGGCGGCGACGGCCTCGTGCTGCGCCGTCACCCGGACCGCGACGCCCGCCACCAGCTCGGGCCCGATGCCCATCACCTCGGCCTGCGCGACGGCCCACGGCACCCGCTCGGGGTCGTGGGCACGGGCTGCTGCGAGCAGCGCCTGTTCGACGGCCCGCACGACGCTCGGCTCGGTCGAGGCGGCGAGGTACCCGGGCAGCCCGGCGACGGCGGCGTCGAGTTCGAGCCACATCACGTCGGCCTTCGCCGGGAAGTAGTTGAAGAACGTCGCACGGCTGACCCCGGCGCGGGCGGCGATCTGGTCGACCGTGGTGCGTCCGTACCCCTGCTCGAGGAAGAGCTCGGCGGCGGCGTCCGCGAGCACCTCGGCGCTCGAGCGTCGGGGTCGGCCACCGCGGCGGATCGGTTCGTCCATGGGCCCCAGTAAACCGCTAGACTCGGTCAGCCATGATCTTGGACTCAGTACAGAAAACCCTCACCGCCGTCGCGGGCGCCTCCGCGGTCCTGCTCGTCCTGGCTGCCTGCAGCGGACCGGGCACGAGCACCGGCAGCAGCACCCCGGTCGCGGGCGGCACGCTCACCTACGCCTCCGGCGACGCCGAACCGACCTGCCTCGACCCGCACGTCGGCGGCAACTACCCGCAGGCACTCCTGGCGACGCAGTACATCGAGGAGCTCGTCGGGCTCGAGGACGGCAAGCCCACGCCGGAGCTCGCGACGAAGTGGAGCACGAGCGACGACGGGAAGACCCTGACGTTCACCCTGCGTGACGACGTCTCCTTCACCGACGGCACCCCGTTCGACGCCGCCGCGGTCGTGGCGAACATCGAGCACGTGCAGGACCCGGCCACCGCCTCGAGCACGGGCTACCTGGCGCTGCAGTCCATCACGAAGGCGACCGCCACCGACGAGCGCACCGTCACGCTGACGCTGAGCCGGCCGGACAGCGCGCTGCTCGAGTCCTTCTCGCAGCCCTGGGTGGGCATGGAGTCCCCGAAGGCGCTCGAGCGCAAGCAGGCGACGAACTGCGAGTCCCCCGTCGGCACCGGCCCCTTCGAGGTCACCGGTTGGAAGCACGGCGACCGCGTCACCCTGACGAAGAACGCCGACTACTGGGGCGCGACGAAGCCGCGCCTGTCCGGCATCACGTGGCGGTTCCTGCCGGACTCGACCTCGCGCTACGCCGCACTGCAGTCCGGTCAGGTCGACGTGATCGACAACGCCCAGCCCGACCAGCTCAAGGCCGCGTCGGCGAAGGGCGCCATCCGCGACCTCGACGCCCCACGCCCCGGCGCCTCGAACCGGCTCGAGCTGAACTCCGGGCACGGGGTGTTCCGCGACGAAGCGGTGCGCCAGGCCTTCATCGCCGGTGCCGAGATCGACCCCGGCCTGCAGTCGCTGTTCCTCAGCACCGCGAAGCGCTCGTACTCGGTGCTCTCGAGCGCGGAGCCGCTCGCGTACTCCGAGAAGAGCCGGTTCGACTACTCCCCCACCAAGGCGAAGCAGCTCCTCGACGACGCCGGGTGGAAGGTCGGGTCCGACGGCATCCGCGAGAAGGACGGCCAGCAGCTCACCGTGACGTTCCCCGTCTCGACGAACCAGTCGGTGCCGGCCGAGCGCAGCCTGTTCCAGCAGATCCAGGCGTCCGAGAAGGCCGTCGGGTTCAAGGTCGTGCTCGACGAACTCGACCTGTCCAGCTGGTACGCCGCCCTCGCCGCGAACGAGTACGACGTCGTCAGCGCCCCGTACACGAAGGTCGGTCCCGACGTCCTGCGCATCCTGTACGACAGCGCGAGCATCGAACCCGCACCGTCCGGCTACTTCGCGAACCTCGCCCAGCTCGACGACCCCGACGTCGACCGGCTGCTCGAGCAGGCCGCCCGCACCTCGGACGCCGACGAGCGCGCCGACCTGTACGAGCAGGCGCAGAAGGCGATCCTGGCGAGCGACACCGTGCTCCCCCTGTACGACCAGCAGAACCACTTCCTGGTGCGCTCGTCCGTGCACGGCATCCGGACCACCCCGGTCTCGACGCCGTGGTTCGGCACCGCCTGGATCGACCGCTGACACGGATGCGGTGGGTCTGGTGGGCCGTCCGGCGGCTCGCCGGGGGCATCGGCGTGCTCTGGGCCGTCGCGACGATCGTCTTCGTCGCGATCCGGCTCATCCCCGGTGACCCGGCGCTCGCGATCCTCGGCGGACCGGGTTCGCAGGCCTCGGCCGAGGCCGTCGCCCAGGTCCGCCACGAGTACGGCCTCGACCAGCCGGTCCTGGTGCAGTACGCGGTGTTCCTCGGACGCCTGGCATCCGGGCAGCTCGGCGACTCGTACGCCTTCCGCACCCCGGTCGCGACGCTCCTCGCCCAGCAGCTGCCCGTCACGCTGACGCTCGCGGTCGCCGGCCTCGTCGTCGCCTGGGTGCTGGCGATCGTCGCCGCCTGGGCCTCGACGCAGCGCGGCCGGATCGCCGCCGGGCTCACCAGCGCCCTGAGCGTCACCGCGAGCGTGATGCCGCACTTCTGGCTCGGCAGCGTGCTCATCGTGGTGTTCGCCACGTCCCTGGGGTGGGTGCCGGCGGTCAGTGACGGCACAGCGCGCGGCTGGGTGCTGCCGGTACTGACCGTGGCCGTGCCGGTCGCCGGGTACCTGGCCGAGACCGTGCGCGACGGCGTGGTCGACGCGCAGCGCTCGGCCTTCGCACTCGCCGCCCGGGGTCGGGGCGAGACCCGCCTCGGCCTGTTCGGACGGCACCTGCTCCGGCACGCCGCCCTGCCCGGGATCGCGCTGTCCGCGTGGGCCTTCGGGTCGCTCGTCTCCGGAGCCGTGGTCGTGGAGTCCGTGTTCGCCCTGCCCGGCATCGGCCGCGCCCTGGTCACCGCGGTCACCCAGCGGGACATGCCGCTCGTCGCCGGCATCGCGATGGTGTCGGCGGCCGCGTACGTCGTCGTGCTGGCCGTGGCCGACCTGGTCGAGCGTGCCGTCGACCCGCGCAGCACCGCACGGAACGCGGCCCTGCGCCCCGGTGGTGCGCAACGCCGTGGCCCCGGCCGCCCGGCGGGCGCGCGGTGAGCGGGATCGCCGACCCGGGCCTCCAGACCGGAGCGCCCGGCCACCAGACCGCCGCCGGCACCGAGCGCGTCCGTGGGGGGACGCTCGGCGCCGGCGGCATCGCCGCGGGGGTGGTCGTCCTGGTCGCCGTCGTGGCGGCGGCGTGGCCCGCCCTGCTCGGCGGCGGGGACCCGCTCGCGGTGCATCCCGCAGATGCCCTGGCCGCGCCGAGCGGCGCGCACCCGTTCGGCACCGACGAGTCCGGACGTGACGTCCTGGCACGGGTGGTCGCAGGGACCCGGGCATCGCTCGTCGTCGGCGTCGCCGCGACCCTGATCGGCGGCGGCGTGGGCGTCCTGCTCGGCGTCGTCGCCGGTCTCGGTGCCGGAGCCGGACGACTCGGACGACTGCTCGACGCCGTCATCGGCCGCGTCACCGAGGTCGCGTTCGCCCTGCCGCTGCTGCTCGTCGCCCTCGTCGTCATCGCCGTGACCGGTCCGGGTCCGGTGCCGGCGGTGCTCGCGGTCGGGTTCGCGACCGCTCCCGGCTACGCCCGGATCGTGCGGGGCCTGGTCCGGGCCGCCCGGAGTTCGCAGGTGGTCGAGACGGCGGTGCTGCTCGGCCGCTCCCCCGCCCGCACCGTGGTCCGGCACGTGCTGCCGACGGCGCTCTGGCCCGTCGTCGCCGTCGCCACGCTCGGGGTCGGGCAGGCGGTCGTGTGGGCCTCGGCGCTGAGCTACCTCGGTGTCGGCACGCCCCCGCCCGCGCCGGAGTGGGGCGCGATGCTCGCCGACGGTCGCACCTACCTGCAGACCGCGCCGTGGATGAGCACCTTCCCCGGACTCGCGATCGTGGTGCTCGCGACCGCCGTCACCGTGCTCGGCCGGGCGATCCGACGGACCGGGGCCGCGCGGTGAGCGCCGTCCTCGACGTCCGCGGGCTCACCGTCACCATCGGCGGCACCCCGATCGTGCACGGTGTCGACCTGCGCGTCGACTCCGGCGAGTGCGTCGCCCTGGTCGGGGCGTCCGGCTCCGGCAAGACCGTCACCGCCCGCGCCGTGCTCGGTCTGTCCGCGCCCGGAGCCGCCGTGCACGCCGACGTGTTCACGGTCGACGGCGTCGACGTCGGCGGGTACACGGACCGGCGGTGGCGTCGGCTGCGGGGATCGCGGGTCGGCTACGTCGGCCAGGAGGCCCTGGGCGCGTTGGACCCGCTGCGCCCCGTCGGGCGCGAGGTCGCCGACAGCCTCCGCCTGCACACCGAGATGCGTGCGGCCGAGCGCGTGGACGCCGTGCGCGACGCCCTGGCCGCGGTGGGCCTCGACCCGGACACCGCGACCGACGGCCGGCTCGCCGGGACACTGTCGGGCGGGATGCGACAGCGGGCCCTCATCGCCGCGGCGACCGTCGGGTCCCCCGCGCTGCTGGTCGCCGACGAACCGACGACGGCGCTCGACGCCGGGGTCGCCGTCACCGTGATGGAACAGCTGCGGGCGGCGCAGACCCGGGGTGCCGGATTGCTCGTCATCACGCACGACCTGGGGCTCGTCGCGGGGTGGGCCGACCGGGTCGCGGTCGTGCACGAGGGCCGCATCGTCGAGCAGGGTGCGGTCACCGAGGTCTTCGCGGCGCCGGTGCACCCCGCGACCCGGGCGCTGGTGCGTGCTGCCGGCGCTGCGGCGGCTGCGGCTGCGCCCGCTGTGGTTCGGTGCGAGGTTCCGGATGCCGTGCGAGGCGTCGAGGCTCGCACGGCATCCGGAACCTCGCACGGTTCGGAGCCGACCTCGCACGGTGCGAGGGACGTGCTCGCGGCGCAGGGGCTCTCGCGCGGCTACGGCGGGGTGCTCGCGGTGGACGACGTGTCGTTCGGGCTCGAGCGCGGCCGGGTGCTCGGGGTGATCGGCGCCTCGGGCTCGGGCAAGACGACGCTCGCGCGGATGCTCCTCGGGCTCGAGACACCCGACGCCGGCACGGTCACGCTCGACGACGAACCCTGGGTCCCGCTCCCCGAACGCGAGCGACGCCCCCGACGGCACCGGGTCGCGGCCGTCGTGCAGGACCCCGGCGCGACGTTCGACGAACGGTGGAACGTGGAGCGGGTCCTCGCCGACGCGTTCTCACGCGGTGACGAACGGCGGGCGCGCGGTGCGCTCGGCGAACGGGTCGACGCGGCACTGCGGCAGGTCGACCTCGACCCCGTGCTGCGGTCCCGCTCCCCCCGCACCCTGTCCGGCGGGCAACGACAGCGGCTCGCGATCGCCCGTGCGCTGGCGACCGACCCCGAGGTGATCGTGCTCGACGAGCCGGTGACCGCCCTCGACGCCACGGTGCAGGACGCCGTGCTGCGGCTCCTCGAACGGCTCCGCGACGAGACCGGCGTGGCGATGGTGTTCGTGTCGCACGACCTCCGGGCGGTCCGGCGGATGGCCGACGACGTCCTCGTGGTGCACCGCGGCGCGGTCGTCGAGCACGGCCCCGCCGCCGAGGTCTTCGCGCGCCCGGCGCACCCGGTGACCGCGCGGCTGCTGCACGCCGCGGAGCGGTTGGCAGCCGGCCCCGCAGCGGGGACCGCAGCCGGCCTCGCGGGCTGAGCGACCGTCCACGCGCGCTCGCACCCGTGGACTGTCGCTGCGCGCGTGACGTGACCGACGGCCCTGAACGGCCAGGAGGCCCGGTGCGCGTCCGTGACGGACGTGCACCGGGCCTCCTGGCCGGGTTGCCGCGGGGCGGCCCCGTGGTCAGGAACCGGAGGGTTCCTTCTGGGCGTCGGCCGAGATGATCGGGATCTCGCTCGTCGAGAAGTCCTTCGCCCAGTCGGACTGCGCGAGCTCCGACGTCGGGTCGTTGTAGTCCTCGATCACGCCGGCGATCTCGTCCTCGGAGCCGACCGTCGGGCCGGAGCCCATGAGCGGGCTCGCGGCGGTCTCCTTGGTGAAGTACACCGCGACCAGGCCGATCACGGCGGCGAGCATCAGGTAGAACGCGGGGATGTCCTCGGCCCAGCCGTACCCGGCGTCCTTCGCGGCGTTGATGAGCGCGGCGGTCGCGAGCGGGGTGGTCCCGCCGAAGAGCGACACCGACACGTTGAACGCGATCGCCAGGGCGCCGTAGCGGATGATCGTCGGGAACAGCGCGGGCAGCGTCGACGGCATGGTCGAGGTGAACGTGACCAGGACGACGCCGAGGATCAGCAGGCCGGCGAAGACGCCGACACCGGTGCCGGTCTGGACCAGCTTGAGGGCCGGCCAGGACAGCAGGATGAAGCCGATGCAGCCGGCGGCGAGCACCGGACGGCGCCCGAACTTGTCGGACAGCCGGCCACCGAAGGTGATGACGACCATCATGAGCAGCATCACGATGACGATGAGGATCAGGCCGAAGGTGGCGTTCTGGCCGAGGTTCTGCTCGAGGTAGGTCGGCATGTACGACAGCAGCATGTAGTCGGTCACGTTGAAGACCAGGACCAGACCGATGCAGATGATGAGCGAGCGCCAGTTCTCGGCGAAGAGCTTGAGGAACGGGGTCTTCTGGCCCTCGCGCTCGGCGGCCTGCTCCTGCTGCTTCTGGAACGCCGGGGTCTCCTCGAGCTTGAGGCGCAGGTAGAGGCCGATCAGGCCGAGGGGGCCCGCGATGATGAACGGGATGCGCCAGCCCCAGCTGAGCAGGGCGTCCTCGGACAGGCCGAACTGCAGGCCGGTGACGATCGAGGCGCCGAGCACGTAGCCGGCGAGGGTGCCGAACTCGAGCCACGAGCCCATGAAGCCGCGGCGCTTGTCGGGCGAGTACTCGGCGATGAAGGTCGCGGCGCCGCCGTACTCACCACCGGTCGAGAAGCCCTGCACGAAGCGGGCGACGAGCAGCAGGACCGGGGCCCAGAAGCCGATCGTGTCGTACGACGGGATCAGGCCGATCATGAGCGTGCCGGCGGCCATCAGGATCATCGTCAGCGCGAGGACCTTCTGGCGGCCGATCTTGTCGCCGATCGGGCCGAACACGGCGCCACCGATCGGGCGCACGATGAACGCTGCGGCGAAGAAGCCGAACGTGGCGACGATGTTCGCGGCCGGGTCACCCTGCGGCAGGAACACCTGCGAGATGGTGACCGTCAGGTACGCGAAGATGCCGAAGTCGAACCACTCCATGGCGTTGCCGAGCGCGGCAGCCGCGACGGCACGCTTGAGCAGCGACTCCTCGACGACGGTGACGTCGTCCTTCGTCAGATCGCGACGAGCGCGCTTCGCGGCGCCCTTCGTGCGCAACGGCCGATCGCCGTGCGGGTGGGGTGCGTTGTTCGGTGCCAAGTCGTTCCTCCGGGGTGCGGTGCTTCCTTCGGGCGTCCGGCGGACGGCGACGTTGCAGCTCCTGCGAACCCTGCGCTCGCCGGACAAACCCAGGAAGACTAGCAGGCTCCGGGCGTGTCCGACAGTTCGGTGTGCTAGGCGCTGCTCGGTGATGGCCGTGAGCGCCCGGTCGTCCGCCTGCGTGCGCGTGCGCGGCCGCTACGATTGGGGCACCGCGCGTCAGGCGCGGAACACTCAGGCACCTCATCACGGACTCGGTGCCGCACACACGTACGGAAGGCACACCCATGACCAAGCCCATGCCCGAGAAGCCCAGCGTCGACGGACTGGAGCAGGTCTGGGGGCCGGTCTGGGAACAGGACGGCACCTACCGCTTCGACCGCGACGCCGCCGGTCACCGCGACGCCGTCTGGTCGATCGACACCCCGCCGCCCACCGCCTCCGGCTCGCTGCACATCGGGCACGTGTTCTCGTACACGCACACCGACCTCAAGGCCCGGTTCGAGCGCATGCGCGGCAAGCACGTCTTCTACCCGATGGGCTGGGACGACAACGGTCTGCCCACCGAGCGCCGTGTGCAGAACTACTACGGCGTCCGCTGCGACCCGACCCTGCCGTACGACCCCGAGTTCACGCCGCCGTTCGAGGGCGGGGACGGCAAGTCCTCGAAGGCCGCCGACCAGCTGCCCGTGTCGCGCCGCAACTTCATCGAGCTGTGCGAGCGCCTGACCGTGCAGGACGAGCAGCAGTTCGAGGAGCTCTTCCGCACCCTCGGCCTGTCGGTCGACTGGACCCAGTCGTACCGCACCATCGACGACACCTCGCGGGCCAGCGCCCAGCGCGCGTTCCTGCGCAACCTCGAGCGCGGTGAGGCCTACCAGGCCGACGCCCCGACCCTGTGGGACGTCACGTTCCGCACCGCGGTCGCGCAGGCCGAGCTCGAGGACAAGGAGATGCCCGGCGCGTACCACGGCATCGCCTTCCACCGCACCGACGGCGGCGACGACGTCGTCATCCAGACCACCCGCCCCGAGCTCCTGCCGGCCTGCGTCGCCCTGGTCGCCCACCCGGACGACGAGCGGTTCCAGGACCTCTTCGGCACCACGGTCCGCTCCCCCCTGTTCGACGTCGAGGTCCCGGTGCTCGCACACCACCTGGCGCAGAAGGACAAGGGCGCCGGCATCGCGATGGTCTGCACCTTCGGTGACACCACCGACGTCGTGTGGTGGCGCGAGCTGCAGCTGCCGAACCGCGCGATCATCGGCTTCGACGGCCGCGTGCGCTCGGACGAGCCCGCCTGGATCGAGTCCGCGACGGGCCAGGAGCTCTACGCCGAGATGGCCGGCAAGACCGTGTTCTCGGCCAAGAAGGTCGTCGTCGACGCCCTGACCGAGTCCGGCGAGCTGATCGGTGACGTCAAGACCATCCAGCACCCGGTGAAGTTCTTCGAGAAGGGCGACAAGCCCCTCGAGATCGTGTCGACCCGCCAGTGGTACATCGTCAACGGGGCGCGCGACGAGCAGCTGAAGAGCACGCTCCGCCGGCGCGGCGAGGAGATCGCGTTCCACCCGGACTTCATGCGCGTCCGCTACGACAACTGGGTCGGTGGCCTGTCCGGCGACTGGCTCATCTCGCGCCAGCGCTTCTTCGGCGTGCCGCTGCCCGTCTGGTACCCGCTCGACGCCGACGGCAACCCGGTGTTCGACCAGCCGATCGTCCCGACCGAGGCACAGCTGCCGGTCGACCCGGCCTCCGAGCCCGCCCCCGGCTTCACCGAGGACCAGCGCGGCGTACCCGGCGGGTTCCAGGGCGAACTCGACGTCATGGACACCTGGGCCACCTCGTCGCTCACGCCGCAGCTCGCGGGCAAGTGGGAGACCGACCCGGCGCTCTACGACCTGGTGTACCCGTACGACGTCCGCCCGCAGGCGCAGGACATCATCCGCACCTGGCTGTTCACGACCGTGCTCCGCAGCCAGCTCGAGGCCGACGTGGTGCCGTGGAAGCACGCCTCCATCTCCGGCTTCATCGTCGACCCCGACCGCAAGAAGATGTCGAAGTCGAAGGGCAACGTCGTCACGCCGCTGTCCATCCTCGAGCAGCACGGCGCCGACGCGGTCCGCTACTGGGCGGCCTCGTCCAAGCTCGGCACGGACGCGGCGTTCGACCCGCAGAACCCGAAGCAGATCAAGGTCGGCCGTCGTCTGGCGATCAAGGTGCTCAACGCGGCGAAGTTCGTCTACGGCTTCCCGCTGCCCGAGGGCGCCACGAGCGTCACCGAGGCGCTCGACGTCGACATGCTCGCCGAGCTCGGTGCCGTCGTCGAGCAGGCCACCGCGGCGTTCGACGGGTTCGACCACGCCCGTGCCCTCGAGATCACCGAGCGCTTCTTCTGGACGTTCTGCGACGACTACCTGGAGCTCGTGAAGGAGCGCGCATACGGCACCGCGTCCGACGCGACGCACGAGACGCAGGCGAGCGCGGTCCTGGCGCTGCGCGGCGCGATCGACGTGCTGCTCCGACTGCTGGCACCGTTCCTCCCGTACGCGACGGAGGAGGTGTGGGCCTGGACCCACGACACCAGCGTGCACCGGGCCTCCTGGCCGACAGCGGCCGACCTGCCGACCGACGCGGCCCCCACCGGGCTGCTCGCGGCCGTCGGACAGGCGCTCATCGGGATCCGCGGTGCGAAGACGGCGGCGAAGGCGTCCCAGAAGACGCCCGTGACGCGTGCGGTCGTCGCGGCGCCCGCCGAGACGCGGGTGCTCATCGAGCGCGCGGCGGTCGACCTCGCGGCCGTCGGCCGCATCGAGAACCTGTCGTTCGTCGACGGCGACGAGCTCGCCGTCACCGAGATCGAGCTCGCGGAGCAGCAGGCGTAACGTCGCCTGTCCGGGCCGGGTCGCCTTGGTGACCCGGCCCGTCAACCACCGGACTGGAGGCACGGATGCAGTTGGGCACACGCTGGAACGTGGGTGGGGAGCCGCCTGCGCGACTACCCGAGACGATGGTCGTCGCCGTGCGCGGGGTCGAGGACGAGCTGGCGGCGGAGTCCGTCGACACGGCGACGTGGGGCTGGACCCTGACGTTCCTGGAGGGCAAGCCGATCGTCGAGCTCGACGACGGCACCTCGATCCACCTCGACGCGCTCGGGCACGCCCAGGTGACGAACCCCGACGACGCGGGCGAAGAGGACTAGCGCGGGCTGCGCGCTGCGCGCTGCGCGCTGCGGGCTGCGCGCTGCGCGCGGTTCGCTTGGAGTGCAGAAATGGTCGGGTCCCCGGTGGGAACCCGACCATTTGTGCTCACGATGCGGGCGCCCCCGCCGGGGAGCGCCCGCGTGATCGCCGAGGGATCAGGACTCGGCGAGCCAGGTGCGCAGGACCTCGTTCACCTCGGCGGTGTGCGTGGTGAGCAGGCCGTGCGGGGCGCCCTCGATCTCGACGTACTCCGCCGCGGGCAGTGCCTGGGTGAAGCGTCGGCCGGTGGCGTCGATGGGCAGGATGTTGTCCGACGTGCCGTGCACGATCAGGGCGGGGACGGTGACCTTCGGGATGTCCTGACGGAAGTCGGTCGGCCAGGTCAGGGGTGCGGCCGCGGACGCGATCGAGCCGGAGCCGGCCGCGATGTTCCAGGCGTTGCGGACCTGCTCCTCGGAGATGCGGGTGCCGAGGTTCTCCGACAGGTTGAAGAAGTCCTGGTAGAAGTTCGTGAAGTACGCGTAACGGTCCTTCGCCACGTCGGCGGCGATGCCCTCGAAGAACGACATCGGGCCGGCGCCGTCGGGGTTGTCGTCGGTGATGGCGAGGAACGGCTCGAGCGAGGCGAGGAACGCGACCTTCGCGATCCGGTCCTCACCGTGGCGGCCGATGTAGCGGGCGATCTCGCCGGTGCCCATCGAGAAGCCGACGAGGATCACGTCGCGCAGGTCGAGGGTCTCGAGGACCGTGTGCAGGTCGTCGGCGAAGGTGTCGTAGTCGTAGCCGGTGGACGGCTGCGAGGACTGGCCGAAGCCACGGCGGTCGTACGTGATGACGCGGTAGCCGGCCTCGAGGAGCATCGGGACCTGCCCTTCCCACGAGTTGCCGTCGAGGGGAAAGCCGTGGATCAGCACGATCGGCTGCCCCTGGCCCTTGTCCTCGTAGTGGAGTTCGATGTCGACGCTGTTCTCGGTTCCGACGGTGATGGCACCCATGATCGTTCCTTCCCTGAGTATCGCGGAGAACGATCGTTCTCCGCCGATGTGGACTACAGTAGAGAACGCCCGTTCCCGGCGCAAGTCGAGAGCGGTGAACACTCAGGGAACGGGGTACACACATGGCCACCAGCACCGTCGAGCCGGACGTCCGAGCACACATCGTCGAGGTCGCGGACCAGCTGTTCTACACGCGCGGGATCCAGTCCGTGGGGATGGACGAGATCCGCACGGGCGCCGGGGTCTCCCTCAAGAAGCTGTACGCGGCGTTCCCCGGCAAGGAACAGCTCATCGCCGCGGTGCTCGCCGGCCGCCACGACATGTGGGAGCAGGGCGTGCACGGCGCGGTCGAGGCTGCGGCCAGCCCGCGCGACAAGCTCCTGGCGGTCTACGACTTCCTGGAGTCGTGGTTCGGCGACGACACGTTCCGCGGCTGCGGGTTCATCAACGCGTTCGGCGAGCTCGGGGCGACCTCGCCCGCCGTCGCCGAGATCGCGCGCGAGCACAAGGACTCGTTCCAGCAGTTCGTGCAGCGGCTCACCGCCGAGGTCGTCGCCGACCCCGAGCACGCCGAGGAACTCGCCGCGCAGCTCGCACTGCTCGCCGAGGGCGCGCAGACCACCGCGGCCATCGCCGGCACCACGGCGCCGGCCGCGCACGCGCGTCGTGCCGCGGTGACCCTGATCGACGCCGCGATGCGCTGACACGCGATCCGGGACGGACGGGAGGCCCGTGGCGATGCCGCCACGGGCCTCCCGTCCGTCTGTTGGTCGCGCCGGGCGCGGGTGCGTCTGCCGGGCCGATCCGGGCGTACCTGGTCGTTCCGGGCGTACCGGGTCGGTTCTTTCGACCAGGTATGCCCGATCCCGCTTCTCAGTCCGGGTGTCATGGGAAGGAACGGACTCCGGTACCCGTGCATAGGGTGGGCAGATGGCAACCCCGTTCGACGTCCCGAGCACCCTCCCCTACGCCCTGCCGCCCTTCGGCGACGTGCGACTCGAGCACTACCGACCGGCGTTCGAGGCCGGCATGGCCGAGCAACGCGCCGAGGTCGAGGCCATCGCCACCGACCCGCACGCCCCGACGGTCGAGAACACCCTGGTCGCACTCGAGCGATCCGGGCAGCTGCTGACCCGCGTCAGCCACGTGTTCTTCACGCTGTCGTCGGCCGACTCGACCCCGGAGCTGCACGACCTCGAGGCCGAGGTCTCCCCGCTCCTCGCCGCCCACCGCGACGCGATCACGCTCGACTCCCGTCTGTACGCCCGCGTGCAGGAGGTGCTCGACGGTGCCGAAGCCGCCGGGCTGACCGGTGAGGCGCTGCGCCTGGTCGAGCGGACCCACGCCGAGATGACCCTGGCGGGGGCGGGCCTCGACGACGCGGGCAAGGAGCGTCTGACCGCGATCAACCAGGAGCTCTCGACCCTCACGACGACCTTCGAGCGGAACCTGCTCGAGGACACCAACGCCTCCGCCGTGCACGTGACGAACGAGGACGAGCTCGAGGGGCTCGACGACGGGGCGAAGTCCGCCGCTGCCGCCGCTGCCGCCGACCGGGGTCTGGACGGCTGGCTCATCACGCTGCCGCTCTACACCGGACACCCGTGGCTGTCGTCACTGGCCAACCGTGACCTGCGCGAGCGGATCATGCGCGCCTCGCTCGCCCGTGGTCGTCGCGGCAACGAGTACGACAACCGCGACGTGCTGCTCCGCATCGTCCGGCTCCGCGCCGAGCGCGCCGAGCTGCTCGGGTTCCCGAACCACGCCGCGGTGGTCACCGCCGACGAGACGGCGAAGACCCCCGAGGCCGTCGACGGGCTGCTGTCCTCACTCGTCGGCGCCGCCGCCCGGAACGCCGACGACGAACGCGCGGTCCGGTCGCGCACGGTCGGGTTCGACATCGAGTCATGGGACTGGGCGTACGCCACCGAGATCCTGCGTGGCGAGCAGTTCGCCGCGGACAGCACCGCGCTCCGCCCGTACTTCGAGGCCGACCGGGTCCTGCACGACGGGGTCTTCCACGCCGCCGGTGTCCTGTACGGCCTGACCTTCACCGAGCGCCCGGACCTCCACGGCTACAACGACGAGGTCCGGGTCTTCGAGGTCACCGGCGACGACGGCGAGCCCGTGGGGCTGTACCTGCTCGACCTCTACACGCGCGACGGCAAGCGCGGCGGCGCCTGGATGAACCCGGTCGTCGAGCAGTCCGAGCTGCTCGGCACCCTGCCCGTCGTGGTCAACAACCTCAACGTCGCGAAGCCGTCCGCCGGCTCCCCCACCCTGCTCATCCAGGACGAGGTCGAGACGCTCTTCCACGAGTTCGGCCACGCCCTCCACGGCCTCATCGCCCGCACCACCTACCCGCGGTTCTCCGGCACGAACGTCGAGCGGGACTTCGTCGAGTTCCCGAGCCAGGTGAACGAGATGTGGCTGTCGTGGCCGCCCGTGCTGGCGAACTACGCGAAGCACCACGAGACCGGAGCACCCCTGCCGCCCGAGCTCGTCCTGGGGCTCAGCGAGTCCGAGGGGTTCAACGAGGGCTTCGGCACGACCGAGTACCTCGCCGCAGCGCTGCTCGATCAGGCGTGGCACCGGCTGTCGGCGGCCGACGCCGCGGCGGTGACGTCCGTCGAGGACTTCGAGCGGGACGCCCTGGCCGCCGCCGGCATCGCGGTCGAGGCCGTGCCGCCGCGCTACTCGTCGACGTACTTCGCGCACACGTTCTCGGGCGGGTACGACGCCGGGTACTACGGGTACATCTGGTCCGAGGTGCTCGACGCCGACACGGTGGAGTGGTTCCGCGACAACGGCGGGCTGGACCGGGAGGCCGGCAAGCGGTTCGCCGAGCGTCTGCTCGGGGTCGGCGGGGCGAAGGACCCGCTCGAGGCGTACCGGGACTTCCGCGGCCGCGACGCCGAGGTCGGGCCGCTGCTGCGCCGCCGCGGGCTGGAGTAGGCGGCGCACGGCACGAACGACGAAGGCCCGCACCGATCACGGTGCGGGCCTTCGCGCTGAGGGCGACGAAGCGGGCTACGCCGACTTCTCGACGCGCTTGGCCCGAGGCCGCGGCACGATCGTCGGCGCCGCGTTCTCGAGCACGGACTCGCGGGTGATCACCACGCGCGCGACGTCGTCGTCGGACGGGACGTCGAACATCACCGGGCCGAGGACCTCTTCGAGGATCGCCCGGAGCCCACGGGCGCCCGTCTGGCGCAGCACCGCGAGGTCCGCGATGGCCTCGAGCGCACCCTGGTCGAACTCGAGCTCGACGCCGTCGATCTGGAACATCCGCTGGTACTGCTTCACCAGCGCGTTCTTCGGCTCGGTCAGGATCTGCATGAGCGCCGCCTGGTCGAGCTGCGACACCGTGGTGACGACGGGCAGACGACCGATGAACTCGGGGATCAGACCGAACTTGTGCAGGTCTTCCGGCAGCACCTCGGAGTACAGGTCCTGGTGGTCGGACGCGCTGTGCAGGGGTGCCCCGAAGCCGATCCCGCGCTTGCCGACGCGCGAGGACACGATGTCCTCGAGCCCGGCGAACGCACCCGCCACGATGAACAGCACGTTCGTCGTGTCGATCTGGATGAACTCCTGGTGCGGGTGCTTGCGGCCGCCCTGCGGCGGGACCGAGGCGACCGTGCCCTCGAGGATCTTGAGCAGCGCCTGCTGCACGCCTTCGCCCGAGACGTCGCGGGTGATCGACGGGTTCTCGGCCTTGCGGGCGATCTTGTCGACCTCGTCGATGTAGATGATGCCGGTCTCGGCGCGCTTCACGTCGTAGTCGGCGGCCTGGATGAGCTTGAGGAGGATGTTCTCGACGTCCTCGCCGACGTAGCCGGCCTCGGTCAGGGCGGTGGCGTCCGCGACGGCGAACGGCACGTTGAGACGCTTGGCCAGCGTCTGCGCCAGGTACGTCTTGCCGCAGCCGGTCGGGCCGATGAGCAGGATGTTCGACTTGGCGATCTCGATGTCGTCGCGGTCTTCGGCGGCGGTGATCTGCCCCTGCGCCCGGATGCGCTTGTAGTGGTTGTAGACGGCCACGGCGAGGGCGCGCTTCGCCGGGTCCTGCCCGATGACGTACTCCTGCAGGAAGTCGAAGATCTCCCGCGGCTTGGGCAGTTCGAAGTCCCCGCTCGAGGTGTCCTCGCCGGCTTCGGCCAGACGTTCTTCGATGATCTCGTTGCAGAGCTCGACGCACTCGTCGCAGATGTAGACGCCCGGTCCGGCGATGAGCTGCTGGACCTGCTTCTGGCTCTTGCCGCAGAACGAGCACTTGAGGAGATCGCCGCTCTCTCCGATGCGTGCCATTCCCGTGCCTCCCTGATTGGACATGCCGGCCGCGCTGTCGCACCACCGCTGGTGCACCGCTGCTGGTGGGCACCTCGTCGTGGACACGAGCCTAACCGCAACCGGTGACACCGACCGTGATGCCCCTCCGGAATCCGCCCGCGCGTTCGCCCAGGGCGTGCGAGCCTGCTACGGTGATCCGGACTTCTCTACATCTTGTAGAACAGCAGGTGCAGAACCACCCCGGAAGGAACCCCATGCAGAAGCGTCTCGCCGCCGGCGGCGCCGTCACCCTCGGTGTCGCAGCCGTCATCGTCCTCGGCAGCGCCACGGCGGCCAGCGCGCACGTGTCCGCCACGGCCACGTCGACCGCAGCGAACTCGTACACCACCGCGACCTTCTCGGTCCCGCACGGCTGCGACGGCTCCCCCACGACGAAGATCCAGTTCCAGGTGCCGGAGTCCGTCATCGAGGTCACGCCCACCGTGAACCCGAACTGGACGATCACGAAGGCGACGGAGCCCTACACCGACCCGTCGGCGTCGGCATCGGACGAGGACCACGCCGAGACGGCCGCCGAGCGTGTCACCAGCGTCACCTACACCGCGAAGACCCCCCTGCCCGCCGACGAGCGCGACACCTTCGCACTCTCGTTCTCGCTGCCGGACGGCAAGGCCGGTGACCTGGTCGAGTTCCCCGCGATCCAGACCTGCGAGAAGGGCAGCGTCGAGTGGAACCAGGAGCAGCAGGCCGGCGAAGCCGAGCCCGAGCACCCGGCCCCCTCGATCACGCTGACCGCCGCCGAGGCGACGGACGACGACGGCGACCCGATCGCCGCGACCCCGACGGCCGAGGCCGCCGGTGCGACCGCCTCGAGCGACCCCGACCTGGTCGGCCGCTTCCTCGGCCTCGGCGGCCTGGTGCTCGGCGCCGTCGCCCTGGTCGTCGCCGTCGCCGGCACGCGTCGTCGGAGCTCCGCCAAGTGACGCAGCGCGGCTCGCGTCGGTCCCGGTCACGGTCCTCTGCCTGGAGGCTCGTGGCCGGTTCCGCCGCGGCCGTCGCGATCGCCGGTGGTACGGTCCTCGGGCTCGCCGGTCCGGCCAGCGCGCACAACTACCTGATCTCGTCCGACCCGGAGGTCGGCGGCACCCTGACCGAGCTGCCGAAGACGTTCGACATCACGACGAACGACAAGCTGCTCGACATCGGCGACTCGGGGTCCGGGTTCGCGTTCCGCATCGTCGGCCCGGACGGCAGGTACTACGAGGACGGCTGCGTCGACGTCGAGGGGCCGTCGATGACCACGGCCGCCGCACTCGGCGACTCCGGCAAGTACACCGTCGAGTGGCAGATCGTCTCCGCCGACGGGCACACCGTGTCCGACGAGTACCCCTTCACGTGGAAGGCACCGTCGGGCTCCACCCCGGCCTCGGGTGCGGCGAAGCCCCCGACCTGCGCCACCGCCGGTGACGACGACGCCGGCTCGGACACCACCACCGGCACCGCCTCGGGGTCGAGCGGCTCGGCGGCGTCCGACGCGATCTGGATCGGCGCCGGTGGCGTCGTGCTGGTCGGCGTGGTCGTCGCGGTGCTGCTGCTCCTGCGCCGCAAGCCGGCCCCGGAGTCCGACGACACCGAGGACTGACCACCGCGCAACGACGAAGGCCCCGCACCGTTCGGTGCGGGGCCTTCGTCGTTCCTGCTGGTGCTACTTGACGAGCGCCGGCAGGTTCTTGCGGCTGGTGAGGACCTGGTCGATCAGGCCGTACTCCACGGCTTCCTGCGCGGACATGATCTTGTCGCGCTCGATGTCGTGGTTGATCTCCTCCGGCGTCTTGTTGGAGTGCTTCGACAGCGTCTCCTCGAGCCAGGTGCGCATGCGGAGGATCTCCGCCGCCTGGATCTCGATGTCGGACGCCTGACCGCCACCCTGCTGGGTCGCGGGCTGGTGGATCAGCACACGGGCGTTCGGCAGCGCGAGACGCTTGCCGGGGGTGCCGCCGGCGAGCAGCACCGACGCGGCCGAGGCGGCCTGGCCGAGGCAGACCGTCTGGATCTGCGGACGGATGTACTGCATCGTGTCGTAGATCGCCGTCATCGCGGTGAACGAGCCACCGGGCGAGTTGATGTACATCACGATGTCGCGGTCGGGGTCCATCGACTCGAGCACGAGCAGCTGGGCCATGACGTCGTCAGCCGACGCGTCGTCGACCTGCACGCCGAGGAACACGATGCGGTCCTCGAACAGCTTGGCGTACGGGTCCTGGCGCTTGTAGCCGTAGGCCGTGCGCTCTTCGAAGCTCGGCAGGATGTACCGATTGGACGGAGCCGGGACGTTCTGCGCGCCACCGAGCATGGGGAGATGCATTCTCGTTTCCTTTTCTTCGGTGGTGATCAGGACTGGGCGTCGGGCTCGGCTGCGCTGGTGGGCGTCTCGCCGTCGCCGACGGTGCCACCACCGCCGATGACCTCGGCGCTCGAGGCGCGGAGGTGGTCGACGAAGCCGTACTCGAGCGCTTCCTGCGCCGTGAACCAGTTGTCGCGGTCGTTGTCCTTGAGGACCTGCTCGACCGACTTGCCGGTCTGCTCGGCCGTGAGCTCCGCCATGCGCTGCTTCATGTCGAGGATGACCTTGGCCTGCGTCTGGATGTCGGCAGCGGTGCCGCCGAAGCCACCGGACGGCTGGTGGAGCAGCACGCGCGCGTTCGGCGTGATGTAGCGCTTGCCGGGCGTGCCGGAGGACAGCAGGAACTGTCCCATCGACGCGGCGAGGCCGATGCCCACGGTGACGATGTCGTTCGGGACGAACTGCATCGTGTCGTAGATCGCCATGCCGGCGGTGATCGAACCACCGGGCGAGTTGATGTAGAGGTAGATGTCCTTCTCAGGGTCCTCGGCGGCGAGCAGCAGCAGCTTGGCTGCGATCTCGTTCGAGTTGTCGTCGCGGACCTCGGAGCCGAGCCACACGATCCGGTCTCTCAGAAGGCGGTCAAAAACACTGGGGTTCAGTGTTGCTTCGGCCATGGAAAAGCTCCCGTTCAGTTGTCGCTTGTTGTCGAACTTATCGGGTGCAACGCACCAGTTCTCGTCTGTTCGCCGACAGCAATGCGGTGGTGCGGAAATACGGACGGGAGGCGCGGTGCCAGCTGGCACCGCGCCTCCCGTCTGTCGTACTGGTGGCGTCGAGATCGTTACTCGGCGTCCCCTGCCGGCTCCTGCGCGACGCCCGCCGTGAAGGCGGACAGGTCGACGGCGTCGCCGTTGGTGTCCTTGACGGTCACCTTGGACAGGACGGTCGCGACCGCCTTCGAACGGGCGACCTCGCCGACCATGCCGGGGATCTGGCCGTTCTGGTCGATGACCTTGATGAACTCGGCCGGCTCCATGCCGTACTGCGCGGCGGCCTGGATGAGGTACTGGGTCAGTTCCTCCTGCGAGACCTGGATCTCTTCCTTCTCGGCGATCGCGTCGAGGAGGATCTGCGAGCGGAAGGCGGTCTCGCTGGACTCGGAGACCTCCTTGCGGTGCTCCTCGTCCTCGAGGCGGTTCTCCTGCTCGAGGTGACGGTGCACCTCGTCGGCGATGAGCTGCTCCGAGATCGGGATGTTGACGTCCTCGGTGAGCTTCTCGACGAGCTTGTCGCGAGCCGCGGCGCCCTGACCGAAGGTCTTGGACTTCGCGATCTGCTCCTTCAGGTCGGCCTTGAGCTCGTCGATGGTGTCGAACTGGCTGGCGATCTGGGCGAACTCGTCGTCGGCCTCGGGGAGCTCGCGCTCCTTGACGGCGGTGACGGTGACGGCGATCTGAGCGGTCTCGCCCTCGCGGTCGCCACCGACGAGCTTCGACTCGAAGGTCGTCGACTCACCGGCGGTCAGGGACTCGAGCGCCTCGTCGATACCCTCGAGCAGGTCGCCGGAGCCGATCTCGTAGGAGACGCCGGTGGCCGAGTCGACCTCGTCGTCGCCGATGCTGGCGGTGAGGTCGATCTGCGCGAAGTCGCCGGTCTTCGCCGGACGGTCGACCGTCACGAGCGTGCCGAAGCGGGTGCGGAGGTTCTGCAGTTCCTCTTCGATCTCGTCGTCCGACACCTCGACGGCGTCGACGGTGAGCTCGTAGGAGGAGTAGTCCGGCAGGTCGAACTCGGGGCGGACGTCGACCTCGAAGGTGAGGACGAGGTCGCCGGTGAAGTCCGCGACGTTCGGCAGCTCGGCGACGTCGGCCTCGGCACGGCCGAGGATGCGCAGCTCCTGCTCTTCGACCGCCTGGCGGTAGAAGTTGTCGATGGCGTCACCGACGGCGTGGTTCAGGACCTCGCCGCGGCCGACGCGCTGGTCGACGATCGCCGGCGGGACCTTGCCCTTGCGGAAGCCGGGGATGTTGATCTGCTCGGCGATGTGCTTGTAGGCGTGGTCGATGCTCGGCTTGAGATCGTCCGGCGTCACGTTCACGGTGAGCTTGACGCGGGTGTCGCTCACCTTGTCGACGGTGCTGGTGGCCAAGGGATGTTCTCCTGTTGGTTGACGTTCGTGTGGTCGGTGGTGCTCGGAGGACCTGGTCGGGGCGACAGGATTTGAACCTGCGACCTCCCGCTCCCAAAGCGGGCGCTCTACCAAGCTGAGCTACGCCCCGTTGCTTCGTGCCAGGGATCAGCCGCGCACGCCGAGGGGCGCATGCGACCCCGGTGAGTCTAGCGGTCCGACGGCGCGCTGTTCCCGGGGGTTGCTCAGTCGTCCTCCGCGGCGCGTCGCAGACCCCGCCGCCACCGGATCCCGACGGCCACCTGGACCCCGAGGGCAGCCACCGCGAGCAACAGTCCGACGACGATCCGCCAGACGTGCAGCAGTGCGTGCGCGGGTTGCGACTGCGGATCGCCGAACAGGTCGGGGCGCAGGGACAGCACCGCGGCGGCGAGGACCACCAGCACGTACGAGACCCCCCGCGACCAGCGGATGGTGCGCTCGGCACCGGCGTCCGGCTTCGGGATGACGCGCGTCGGCATGTCGGTGCTCGTTCGTCCGCTACGATGGTCGGGCTGCGCCTGGTGCGCAGGCGCGGGGATGTAGCTCAATGGTAGAGCCCCAGTCTTCCAAACTGGCTACGCGGGTTCGATTCCCGTCATCCCCTCTCTTCTTCCTTCTGCCCCGCGCTTCGTCGACTGGTGCACGGTCGCACGCCCGATGCGAGGTTGTTCCGGCGCACCGAGCGATCAACCTCGCACCCACGAGCGAACGGTCGCAGCGTGCGATCGAGACCACCCAGAACTGGGGATGGGACGGCGGAGCTGCCTCCAGGACACTTGAGCGGTCCTCGCCATGCATAGGAGCTCAGTGCCGAACCCCCGCCAGACCACAAGCCCGCGTTCGCCGAGCACCCGTCGTCGGGTGCCGATCATCACGTGGGTCGGCATCGTCGGAACCGCCGTCCTCGCACTCGCCGGTTTCGCATCGACCGGGGTCTGGGGGATGCTGATGATGGTCGCGCTCGTCATCCTGCCCACGACGCTCTACGCCGTCGCCTTCCGGCGCTCGACTTGGCTCCGGATCCCGAGGAAGCGAGCTACTGCCGCGATCGGTGCGGGGATCGCTCTCGCCGCACTGATCGGATCCACCTCGGCCTACGGTGCGACCCATCCGTTGCCGGACGCACCGAGACAGGTCGCCGCCTCGACGACTCCGAGCGCGACGACGGCCGCGAAGCCGAAGACGTCCCCGACACCGACACCGACACCGACACCGACACCGACGGTGACGCCCACACCGACACCGTCGCCGACACCCACGCCGGTGGTCACGACCAAGGCGGTGACGGAGACCTCACGGATCCCGTTCAGCTCCACGACGGTGCAGAGCTCGACGCTGGCGCAGGGGACGACGACGGTCACGACGCCCGGGGTGCGGGGCGTCACCACGAAGACCTACACGATCACCTACATCGATGGCGTGGAGTCCGGTCGGGTCCTGAAGAGCGAACGTGTGACGACCCCGCCGGTGACGCAGGTCACGACGGTCGGCACCTACGTCGCTCCCGCAGCTCCCGCAGCTCCGACGTGCTCCAACGGCACGTACGTCAATTCCGCTGGCGCAACGGTCTGTCGACCCGAAGCAGCTTCGAGCGCACCCGCCGGAGCGACGGCACAGTGTGTCGACGGTGTCTACAGCTACAGCCAGTCGGCGAGGGACCTGCTCCGGGCACGGCGGCGTCGCCACTTGGTTGTGACGCCCGGAAGCTGAGACGATGATCGGTTGCACGCTCCCGAGTCACCCCTAGAGCGCTCCGAGCGGCGCCTCTCCGACTTCCTGCCGCAGCATCCGGTAGTGCTGCTCCCAGCCGGGAGTGCCGCGTCCAGCAACGTGCAGCGCGGTCCGGACGGCGCCGAGCGCACGGTCGAGCGCCCCGGACTCATCGTCCGCGTCGACACCGATCGAGAAGGTGAGCGTGCCGGTCGACAGGTCAGCGGTCAGGTCCTGGTCGTGGACGTCGTCGAGGTCGAAGAGTGCTTCCGCGATGGCGTCGAAGTCCGCCGCGAGGGCTGCGCGCGGATCGTCCGCTGCCCCGAGTTGCGCCACGCACTCGAGCCGCACGAGGTAGTTCGTCATCACGTTCTCCTGTCCTCACAGCCCGTTCGCGCGAGCCGATACTTCAGATGCACAACGTACCAGGGGTTCGACGCGTCAAGTGGACCGTGTGCAGGTGTTCCCCGCACGGGCAGTACGCCTTGTAGTACTTCCTCCCCTTCGCGAAGCGCCATCCCCGCGCCTCTGCCCCGCGCATGACCAGTTCGATGTCCTTCTTGGGATGTCGTGGTCGTTCGACCATCGCCACCTCCCCTCCACACGTTCGACGGTAGGGAGCAGGACCGCGACACCTGGGCCCACCGTCGATGACTGTGGAGAGGTATCGGGATCGACGGACCTGTGGAGGAGTGACGGTCGATGGCACGCGCGTCAGGGGTCGGCGAACTCGAGGGTGATCTCCGGGGAGTCGCCGAGTTCCACCCGAGCACGCTTCCGCTCTGCCGCACGCAACGGCACGAGGTAGCCGCCGTCCTTCGGGAACAGCGACGTCGTCCACGTCACCGAGCCGATCGTCACGCGTGCCGGGATCACACCCCACCCGTAGGTGAGAACCGGCGCGAGGTCGGCGATGACCTCGGCGGCGTCCGGTGGCACGACGGCGAAGAAGAACGGTGACGGGCCGCGCCACTCGATCACCTCGCCGCGGAACTCGAGCTCCATGCGGCGATCGTACGGCCGCGGCGTCGAGCGCGCCGGGTCGGGATTCGTTCTCGGGTGGATGACGGTTCCGGTTCACGATCGCCGGGTTCTGCGAACCGGAACCGTCATTCGCGAGGAGGAACTGGTGCCTCCCCTTCCTCTCCCCCCGCCCAGCGGGACCCGGACGACGGACGCGCCCCGTGCCTCCAGGCCGGAGCCGGGGAGCACGGGGCGCGAGTCGCTGTCAGTACGCGAGCGTCAGCGGTACGACGCGGCCTGTCCGTAGAGCACCTTGGTGAAGGAGGAGACGGAGGCGGATTCGTCGCCTCCCGGCAGGTTGTACGTCATGAAGACGCCGTACCCGTCGGCCTTCGTGCGCTGTGCGAGCGACACCGCCGTCGCCTGGGGGGTGTTCTGGATGTCGACGGCGGCGGCGGAGACCTTCGACTTCGGCAGGCCCGGGATCGTCGGCGCCGTGTAGGTGCCGTAGTACGGGTTCCAGGCGTAGTCGAGCTTGCCGCCGATCGACGGGTTCGCGGTCTTCAGGGCGTCGGAGGACGGGCCGATGTCGTAGAACGAGATGATCTTGCCCGGCATGTCCGCACGCAGGGCGCTGATGAGCCAGCCGATGGACTGCTGGTTCGGCTGCGGGGTGCCGTTCACGCCGTAGTCCGAGTACTCGTCGTCCAGGTCGACGCCGTCGAGTCCGTACTTCCTGACCGTCGCCGACACCTGCGCCGCGAAGTCCCGCGCCGCGGCCTTCGTCGGGAAGTTCGCCAGGCCGGCGCCCTGGTGGTTGCCGAGCACCGAGAGCGTCACCTTGATGCCCTTGGCCTGCAGCGGGCGGATCTGCGTGGCGGCCTGGTCGAGGGTCCGCTGCACGTTCTCGTTGTTGTACAGGACCGCCTTGCCGTCCTCGTAGTTGATGTTCGCGGCGAAGATGATCGCCACGTCGAACACGTTCGCGCCGTTCTCCAGCGTGTACCGCCCGACGTTGGCGAGCTCGTCGTTGTTCACCTCGACGTACGCGATGCTCGTCGGCCCCGACTTGGTGGGCGCAGCGTGGTGCCCGTGACCATGACCGTGGCCGTGCCCACCGCCGTGGGACGCACCGTGCCCGTGCCCGTGGCTGGATCCGGACGAGGAGGGCGCCGCGGATGCTGCGGCGGGCACCAGTGGTGCCGCGAGCATGGCGACCAGTGCGGTCGCGATGCTGAACTTCGTGGACTGCTTCATGTGGTTCCTCCTTGGATGGGACGGACGGGCGGTCGGTCAGTCGGTCGGTCAGTTGCGCGGGAACCGGAAGGTGCGGACCTCGTAGGCGTCGACGGCGAACGAGGACGCGTCGACCGCCGCCGCTGCGGCCAGCGACTCTTCGAGCAGGGTCACCTCGACGCCAGCGCCGAAGGTCGCCTCGTCGGCCGACACCGCGATGCCCCCGGTCCCCCGCTGCCCGGACGGCTCGTAGACGCGCACGACCAGGTCACCCGACCGGTCGTCGGCGAGCTTGACGCTCGACAGCACGACGTCGCCGGAGACCTGCACCAGCGGGTCGAAGCCGTGCGCCCCGGTGATCGTCCGCGCGCCCGCGTTCATCCGCACGCCGGCCGACGTGGCGCCGAGCTGGTCGCTGCCGATGACGATGCCGTACCGGTGCGTCTGCACGCCCTGGTCGGTCTCGGGGTCCGGGAACCGCGGTGCGCGCAGCAGCGACAGTCGCACCGTGGTGGTGACGTGCCCGTCGACGGCGTCGCGCGTGGTGTCGAAGCCGTGGATCGAGTCGTTCACGAGCGCGACACCGAAGCCCGGCTCGGACACCAGCACGTAGCGGTGCATCGAGGTCTCGAACTTCGCGGCCTCCCACGAGGTGTTGGTGTGCGTCACCCGCTTCTGCGCGCCGAACTGCGTCTCGGCGACGGTGTGCTCGGCGCGGACGTCGAGCGGGAAGGCCACCTTGAGGAACTTCTCGGTCTCGTGCCAGTCGGTCACCTGGTCGAACTCCAGGGTGCGGGACCCCGGCGCCAGGACGATCTCCTGCGTCACCGTCGAGTCGCCGAACGCCCGGGACACGACGACCCGTGCGACCCCGGACTCGTCGACCGACGCGGTCAGACCGGTGGTCGACACGAGGTCCTCGACCCGGTTCCGGTAGTACCGGTCGACGTCCCACGCGTCCCACATGTTCGGGAAGTCCTGGTGCAGCTGCAGCAGGTTCGCCGCCTGGCCGGCCGCGATCGCCTCGCGCCCGCCCGCCAGGTCCACGGCGCTCGTCACGAGCCCCTGCGCGTCGACGACGACCCGCACCAGCTCGTTCGCCAGCACGTACCCGCCGTCCTGCTCGGTCAGGGACACGGCGGTCGCCGCCGCCACGTCGGTCGCCACGACGGCGCCCTGCGCGGGTGCACCGGCCTGGAGGAACGGGGCCGGGTTCACGACGACGGCCGCGTCCCCGGTACCGGCGAGCGCCGAGAGCGCCCGGTCGATGATCGTGGTCAGCGCCGCGGCCGTCTCGGCGTACCGCTCGACCGCTTCGCGGTGCACCCACGCGATCGAGGTACCCGGCAGGATGTCGTGGAACTGCTGGAGCAGGACCTGCTGCCACAGGGCGTCGAGCTCGTCGTAGGGGTAGGCGAAGTCGGTGCGGGCGACGGCGGTCGCGGCCCAGAGTTCGGCCTCGATGAGCAGCTGCTCGCACCGGCGGTTGCCCTGCTTCGTGCCGTGCTGCGACGTGAGCGTGGCCCGGTGCAGCTCGAGGTACAGCTCCCCCACCCACACGGGCGGATCGGTCAGTTCGGACTTCGCCCGGTCGAAGAACGTGTCCGGGTGCTCCCAGCGGACCTTCGCGCTGCCCTCGAGGTCGGCCAACCGCGCGGCGGTGCCGGTCATCTCGCGGGTGGTGCCACCGCCGCCGTCGCCCCAGCCGACCGGGGCGATCGAGCCGGTGGCGAGCCGGTTCTCGCGGAACTGGCGGGAGGCCTTCGCGACCTCGCTGCCGGACAACCGCGAGTTGTAGGTGTCCATCGACGGGAAGTGCGAGAACACCCGCGACCCGTCGATGCCCTCCCACAGGAACGTGTGGTGCGGGAACTTGTTCACCTGGTTCCACGAGATCTTCTGCGTGAAGAACCACTCGAAGCCCGCACGGCGCATGAGCTGCGGCAGCGCCGGCGAGTACCCGAAGCTGTCCGGCAGCCAGACGCCCTTGGGTCGGATGCCGAACTCCTGCTCGAAGAACCGCTGGCCCTGCGAGAACTGCCGGACGATGCTCTCGCCGGTCGGCATCACGGTGTCGGACTCGACCCACATGCCACCGATCGGCAGGAACCGGCCGGCCTCGACCGCGGCCGTGACCCGGGCGTAGACCTCGGGGCGGTGCTCCTTGATCCACGCGTACTGCTGCGCGCTCGACATGCCGTACAGGAAGTCGTCGGTCTGGTCGATGAGCTCGGTCATGGTCGACGTGGTGCGGGCGACCTTGCGGATGGTCTCGCGCACGGGCCAGAGCCAGGCGGAGTCGATGTGGGCGTGCCCGACGGCCGAGATCGTGTGCGCGGAGGCCTCGGCGGGAGCGGCCAGCACCTCGGCGAGCGCCGCACGGGCGCCCCCGGCGGTCTCCGGGATGTGCTGCAGGTCGAGCGCGTCGAGGGCGTCGTCGAGGGCCTGCAGGATCCGCATGCGTCGGGGTCCGGCGGGCAGCTCGGCCTGCAGTTCGAGCAGGACGTCGATGTCGAGGGCGAGTTCGTGCACCTCGGACTCGAAGACGGCGAGCTCCATCCGGCGGGTGGCGTAGAGGCGCTTCGAGGACGAGGTCTGCACGTCGCCCTCCTGCGTCGGCAGGAAGGGGTGGTAGTCGAGCAGGACGGGGTTCGATGCGGCCTCGACGAACAGTTCGACGGTCTCGCCGCCCTCGGCCTGCTCGGTGACCAGGACCCACTGGTTGCGCGGGTTGATCGACTTCACGGGGGTGCCGTCGGCCAGGTAGACGAGTCCCTCGCACTGGAACCCGGGCATGTTCTTGTCGAAGCCGAGGTCGATCACGGCCTCCACCCGGCGTCCGGCCCACTCGCTCGGCACGGTCCCGGTCAGCCGGAACCACGTCGTGCCCCACGCCGCGCCCCACGGGGTGCCGACCTCGTAGGGCTCGAACGTGAGCGCGAGCCCCTCGGTCGGCGGGACCGGCTCCCCCGGCAGCTCGTGCCAGTCGGCCTCGAGGGCCGTCGTGGTCGCGTGCACCGCGGGGGTGATCCGCTCGTCGAGCACCCGTCGGGCGCGTCCGGTGGTGAGGGGGATGTCGTCGTGCATGGGGCCTTCCGGGGTCAGGGCGTCGTCGCCGGGTGGGCGACGCGGACGGTGGTGGTGTCGAGGTCGGACGGCACGTCGACGCAGCGGTCGATGCCGCGGGCGGCCAGCAGCGCGGTGTCCGACAGTCGGGAGCGCAGGACGACCTGCGGGCCGCGGCCGTCCGGTGCGGCCTCGGCCAGGGCGAGCCAGGCGGCGGCGAACCGACCGCCGGGGGCGCAGTCGGCGCGGGTGCCGTGCCGGTCGGTGCCGTCGGACAGCACGTCGTCGAGGACGAGCGCGGTGGTCGGCGGTGCGGTACGGGCGTCGCGGGTGTGCTCGGCGCGGGCGAGGGCGGCGAACGCCTCGCCGGCGGGCTTCAGGCGTCCGTCGTTCGTGAACAGCCCGAGGTCGTACTCGAGCTCGGGGAAGTCGGCGAGCGACCGGGCGACGTCGTGGGAGCACCACCACGTCACCCCGAGCACCTGCTGCGCGTCGAGGACGTGCCGGATGGTCTGCTCGGTGAACGCGGCGGCGTCGGCGGGATCGACGACGTTGGTGGGGGCGCCGACCTCCTGCAGCCAGTTCGGTCGGGCGGCGTCGCGGTTCCAGGCCGCGGCGAGCTGGAGCAGGTACTCCCCGTGCCGCACCGACCCGGCCCCGAGTGCGCCGTGCAGGGCCGCCGAGCCGTTGAACACCCACGAGTGCGTGACCGTGGCGTCACCGTGGTCCGCCGCGTGCTCGGGGCCGAAGGGCTGGGCGTCGTCGTACCAGGCCGCGTCGTACTGCGCGACGGTGACCAGGGGCCCCGGACGCGACCCGGTGGCGGACGGGACCGTCGAGGCGGGGTCGAGCTGCGCCTCCAGGCCGACCGACACGGACGACGCAGCCGACGCCGACGACCCGTCCGACAGCCCCGCTCGCGCCGCCGCGACCATCGCCGCCGCCCACGCGTGCCCCTGCTCCGCCGTGATCGCGTGCGGTGCGGGGTGCGGCGCGTGCGCGAACTGGTTGACCTCGTTGCCGATGGTGATCCCGAGCAGGTTGGGCTTGTCGGCGACCGCTCCGGCGAGCGCCCGGACGTACGCGGCGGTCGACGCGACCACGTCCGGATCGGTGAACATGTTGCGGCGGTGCCAGCTGTCCAGCCAGGACGGCACGAAGTCGAAGCTGGACAGGTGCCCCTGCAGCGCGTCCACGTTGACGTCGAGCCCGAACGACCCGGCGAGGTCGACGACCGTCGCGACGTCGTCGAGGGCCTGCTGCCGGATGAGTGTCCGGTTCGGCTGGACGACCGGCCAGAGCGGGAAGATCCGCACGTGGTCGGCGCCGATCGACGCGATCGCCTCGAGGTCTCTTGCGGTGTCCGACCGCGAGAAGTCGAGCCACGAGTGGAACCAGCCGACCGAGGGCGTGTAGTTGACCCCGAAGCGCATCAGCCCTTCACACCGCCCTCTTCGACGCCCTTGAAGAAGAAGCGCTGCAGGACGGCGAAGATCACGGCGATCGGGATGAAGGCGATCATGGTGCCGGCCGCGATCATCCGCTGGTCGGTGGCGAAGGTGCCCTGCAGGTACTGCAACCCGACGGTCAGGGTGAGGTTCTCGGGCGACTGCAGCACGATGAGCGGCCAGAGGAAGTCGTCCCACGCACCGATGAACGAGAAGATCGCGATGACCGCGATGGTCCCCTGCACGGCGGGCAGCGAGATGTACCGCAGACGTTGCATCGCGTTCGCACCGTCCATCACTGCGGCCTGGTCGATCTCCTCGGGGATCTGCCGGAACGCGTTGAACATCAGCAGGACGTTGAGCGCCGCGATCATGCCGGGCAGGGCGACGCCGACCAGGTTGTCGGCGAGGCCGAGGTCCTTCACGGTGACGAACTGCGAGATGATCGTCGCCTCGCCGGGCAGCACGAGGGTGCCGAGGAACAGGCCGAGCACGAGCTTCCGGTGCCGCCACTGCAGCCGGGCGAGGGCGAAGCCGGCCAGGGTCGCGAACACGATGTTGCCGAGCACGTCGATCGCGGCGACGAGCAGCGAGTTGCCGATGTAGCGCCACACCGGGATCGCGGCGGCGACCTTCAGGTAGTTCTCGATGGTCGGCTCCGACGGGATGAACGACGGGTTCGCCGTGTAGATGTCCTCACCGGCGCCCTTGAGCGACGTGGAGAGCTGCCAGAGGAACGGTCCGATCGTGATGAAGAGCACCACGATGAGCAGGACGTAGCGGACGACCTTCTCGCGGGTGGACATGACGCCCCAGACCGCGCGGCGCCGCTTGCGTCCGTCGCGTCCGCCTCGTCCGTTCTGCCTGGAGGCCCGTCCAGCGCCCGTCGCGCCGGTCACGTCCGGCGTCGGGCTGGCTGCGCCCTGCGCGCCGCCGATGACGGGTTCGGTCGTGCTGGTCGTGTTCGTCACTTGTCCGCCTTGCTGTTCATCCGGGCGAGGGCGAGCATCGGCACGAGCGTCACGACGAAGAGCAGGAGGCTCAGGGCGGACGCGTAACCGAGGTTGCCGGTGAAGCCGCGGGCGTACTGCTGGATGAGCATGACGAGCGAGTTGTCCTGCCCGCCGGGTCCGCCGGTGCCGTTGGTGAGGATGTAGAGCTCGCTGAACACCCGGAGCGCGGAGACGCACACCAGGATCCCGACGAGTGTCATGGTGCCGCGGACCCCGGGCATCGTGACCGACCAGAAGCGTCGGACGGCGCCGGCACCGTCGAGGGCGGCGGCCTCGTGCAGGTCCTTGCCGACGTTCCCGAGGGCGGCCAGGAAGATGATCATGTAGTAGCCGAGCCCCTTCCACACCGTCAGGCTGATGGCGCTGAGGAGCAGCAGCCACCGGTCGGTCAGGAACGGGACGCTGCCCTGCACGATGCCGAGGGCCTGCGCCATCTCGCTGATGACACCGCGGTCGTCGAGGATCCACGTCCAGATGAGCCCGACGACCACCGCGGACGCGATGACCGGCGTGTAGAACGCGGTGCGGAAGAACGCGATCCCGGGCAGCTTCTGCTGCACGAGCACCGCGATGAGGAGCGGGAGGACCGTCAGCAGCGGCAGGCACACCGCCATGTAGATGACGCTGTTGAGCAGCGCCTCCCACACCTGCGGATCGGCGAGCAGGGTCTCGAAGTTCTGGACCCCGACCCACTGGCTGACGCCGCCGAGCGGGCTGGCGTTCGTGAACGACAACCGGACCGTGTTGATCGAGGGCCACAGGCTGAACGCGACGAGCCAGATCAGTGCCGGCAGGACGAGCAACCAGGG
The DNA here is from genome assembly GCF_003234215.1 of Curtobacterium sp. MCSS17_006. Taxonomy (NCBI): domain Bacteria; kingdom Bacillati; phylum Actinomycetota; class Actinomycetes; order Micrococcales; family Microbacteriaceae; genus Curtobacterium; species Curtobacterium sp. MCSS17_006. Next base: position 151,616 of record NZ_QKSO01000005.1, read on the forward strand.
CGTGTACCAGCGGTTCGCACGCATGACGATCCTCCCTCTTCCTTCTCCGGGGCCGGATCAGCCGTTGGCCAGCAGGCTGTTCATCTTGGTCTGGGCGGTCTCGAGCGCCTGCTTCGGCGCCACCTGGCCCTTCATCGCGAGGGCGATCTGCTGGTCGAGGAAGTCCGTCATCGCGGAGTTCGCCTCGACCGGGTTGATGACCTTCGCCGTCTTCAGGGCCTCGTTCGCGAGGACCCGGGCCTCGCCGTTCACGGTGCCGTCGTCCTTCGAGAAGTACGGGTCGGACTGCGACGACGTGGTGGACGGGAAGATGTTGACCTCGTGGGCGAACGCCTCCTGGTTCTCCGCGTTCGTCATGAACTTCGCGAAGGCCTCGGCGGTGGCGAGGTGCTTCGACTTGCTCGAGACCGACAGGCCCTGCACGTAGAGCGGCGGGGTGTCGAGTGCGGGGCTGACGGTGACCTTGCCCTTGAGCGACGGGTTGTTCTTCTCGAAGTCGGCGAGCGAGGTGGCACCACCGGTGGTCCAGGCGACCTTGGCCTGCGTGAACAGGGTGGAGTTGCCGAGGTAGTCGCTGTTCAGCACGTTGGAGGGCATGTAGCCGTCCTGGTACGCGTCCTTGTAGCGGTCGATCAGGTCGGCGGCCTTGGACGAGTCGGCGAAGGTGAACTTCGTGCCGTCGGCGTTGAGCACCTTGACGCCGGCGAGGGTGAAGTCACCGAGGCCGGGCTTCCGGCTCATCAGGTAGTCGGTCGGGCAGTTGTCGTGCATGGTCTTCGCCTGCGTGAACAGCTCGTCGGTGGTCTTCGGCGGGTTCTTCGCGTCGAGGCCGCACTTGGCGAACATCGTCGAGTTCCAGTAGTTCACGTCGGTGTTGAGGTACCAGGGGTACCCGAACGTGCCGTCCACTCCCTTGTACTCGTACGAGTCCAACGCGCCGGCGACGTACGTGCTGGCGAGCTTCGAGTCGTCCTTCGCGACGTCCTGCAGGAACCCGCGCTTCGCGAGGGGCAGGGCGATGTCGGGCGGCAGGTTGATCACGTCGGGCAGGCTGTTCGACGAGGCCTGGCTGAGCACCTTGTCGGCGTACCCGTCGCCGGGCTGGTCCTGCAGCTTGACCTTCGCGTCCGGGTGGGCCTGCTCGAAGTCCTCGATGACCCCGTTGAGGTACCCCGTGTAGGTCGGCGTGAGCGCCCAGGTCTGCAGGGTGATGGTGCCGCTGATCTCGCCGCCGCCGTTGTCGGCCGCGTTCCCGCCGCTCGAGCAGCCGGTCAGGACGAGCACCGTGGCGGCGGCCGTCGCGAGCAGCGCGGTGGCGCGGCCCCTCGTCATGCGTGTGGTGGTCCTCATGGCGTCTGACTCCCTCGTCATAGCTGAACCGGTTCAGCAGCAGTCACCGAACCCGTGTGTGGCAGCCACTGTGAATGACTAAAGCGCTATAGTCAACCCCGTGGCCACCAAGCGTCGAACGACGATCGCCGACATCGCCGCGCGGGCCGGTGTGTCCATCAGCGCGGTGTCGTTCGCGTTGAACGACCGCCCCGGCGTCTCCGACGAGACCCGTCGCCGCGTGCGCGAGATCGCCCGCGAGCTCGACTGGCAGCCACACACCGCGGCCCGGGCACTCGGCGGCGCGAAGGCCGGTTCCATCGGGTTCGTGCTGAACCGCCCGGCCCGGACCCTGGGCACGGAGTCGTTCTTCGGCGACCTGATCTCCGGCATCCAGCTCGGGCTCGCCGGCACGCACGTCGGCATGAACCTGCTCGTCGCGCGCGATGCCGAGGAAGAACTCGAGACCTACCGGGACTGGTGGCGCGGACACCGTGTCGACGGCGTGATCGTGATCGACCCCCGTCGCGACGACGCCCGGCTCGCCCTGCTCGCCGACCTCGGCATGCCCACCGTCGTCGTCGGCTCGCACCCCTCCCCCGACGGCGCCGCACCCACGGTCTGGATCGACGACTCGGACGCCACCGACACGGTTCTGCGGTACCTGCACGCCCTCGGGCACCGACGCATCGCCCACGTCGCCGGCCGGCCCGAGTTCGAGCACACCGCCATGCGCATGGACCGGCTCCGGGCGTTCGCTGCCGACGAGGGGCTCGACGACACGGTCTCGGTGCCGACGGACTACTCGGCCGAGGCCGGCGCGAGCGCCACCCGGACTCTGCTGTCCCGGAGCGCCCGACCGACCGCGATCGTCTACGACAACGACGTGCTCGCCGTCGCCGGGCTGGGCGTGGCGAGCGAGATGGGCGTCGCGGTGCCCGGGGACGTCTCGATCGTGTCCTTCGACGACTCGGCGATGATCCGGCTCGTCCGGCCGGCGATCACCTCGCTCACCCGCGACACCGTCGAGCTCGGACAGCGTGCGGCGACCCTGCTGCGCGCGCAGATCGACGCCACCGCCCCGCTCCCCTCACGCCCGGGCCCCTCACTCACCCTGAGCGTCCGCGAGTCCACCGGCCGCGCGCCCGCCTGACCCGCTCCGGACGTCGGCGCCGACGACCCGCTCCCGCTCCCGCCGCTGATTCCGCGCGCTCAGGCGCCCGCCGTACTCGCCGGTCCCGCTCCCGCTGCCGCCGCTCCCCCTCCCGCAGCGCGGCGCGGCTGCCTGCATCTGGCGCACGCACCGCACTGCAGTGCGCCGACGCGGGACGCCGTGGTCTTCTCCGTGCCGTGACGGTTCTGGTTCACGAAACCCGAGGATCGTGAACCAGAACCGTCATCGAAGCGGATCGGGACCTCCTTCCCCCGCCGGCGACGGTCACCGGCGGTTCGTCGGGGGTCGGACCCGCTCGAGGGCTCGACGCATGGACGACGTCGTGCTGAAGCCGAAGCGGGTCGCGACGTCGGACGGGCGGTCGCCACGGGTGAGTGCGCTGCGGACGGCGAGACTGCGGTACCAGCGGCCGAGCTGCGCGGGCGAGCATCCCGTTGCTGCGGCGCACCGGCGCTCGAGGGTGCGCTCCGATATCCGGACACCGACGAGGATGGCCTGCAGGGACGACGGACCAGCCGGATCGAACAGACGGTCGAGGATCCGCGCGAGACCGTTGTCGCCGAGCATCGGGGGCGGGTTGTCGCGGAGCACCGTCGTGACGACGAGCCGGGCGAGGGCCTGCTGCTGCGCGCCGTGCCACCTCCCGCCGTCGAGGTGCCCGACGTGGCGCAGCGCGAGGCCGACGTCGGGCGAGGGCGCACCGGGTGGGCCGGTGCTCGCGATGGGCGGGAGTGCGAGGACCTCGTCGACGAGCGGGCCGAACGTTGCGGCGCCGACGAGGACACCGGTCAGCGCGAAGAGTGCCTCGTGCGGGAACGCGTACGTCTCCGCGACGCGGGGCGGGCCGGAGCGCTCGGGGCTCGTGCTGATCGTGATCGTCGCATGCCCTTCGACGAGGGCGGCGGTGCCGGCGTCGACGATCGCGATGTCGTCTCCGCGCCGGATCCACACGGAGCGGGACCGCGTCGCCACCCAGGCGTGGCTGCCCGTCGGTTCGACGTCGAGCGTCCACGCCTCGTCGTCGGACCGGACCTCGGTGCCCGGCCCGACTTGGAGCCCGACGGCGTCGATCAGTGCTCGGAGCGCATCAGCCATCCGACGAGCGTGATCCACGGGCAGGACGCGCGGGCGTGGATCGGGCGACCTGTGGAAGAGGGGGGATAACCCCACCCGGGGTGGGGAGAGGGCAGGATGGGGGAACGGCTCCGCGATCGCGAGGCTGGATGCATGACCGACACCGACCGCCTCGACCAGGCGCGAACCGTCCCGCTGGACGACGTCACGCCTTCGCCCGACCAGGCCCAGACCGTCCCGCTGGGCGACTCCGTGCCCCCTGGAGCCACCAAGCCGATGCCCCAGTACCCGCGCCAGCACCAGCAGGACCCCCAGGACGCCCCGCAGTCCCCGCCGGCGTCGTGGAGTGCCACCCCGCGGGTCGGGTCCGGTCCGGTCGGTGGTTCCGGTCGCGGTTCCGGCATGACCGCCGGGCAGTTCTACCGTGACGCGTGGAAGCGCCTGCCGCGGGACTTCGGCTACATGGCGCTCACCGCCGTGCTGCTCTGCACGCTGTACTTCGCGTTCCCGACGGCGATCTTCGGTGGCGGGTTCCGCGACCTCTTCAACCCCTTCGTCCTGCTCATGTTCTTCATCGCGCTGTTCGTGGCGCGGTGGCTCGGACAGTTCGAGAAGCTCCGCATGAGCTGGGCCGACCGACGCCCGATCCGCCCGGTGGACTGGACGCCCCGCTGGCAGCAGAACTGGTGGACCCGCACCGGCTCGGCCGTCGCCAACCCGCACTACTGGCTCTACCTGCTGCACGCCGCGGTCGTGTACCCGCTCGTCGCGGTCGTGACCGTCGGGGCCGGTGCACTGCTGCTCGTCGGCTTCGCCTGGCCGATCGTCGTGGGCGGACTGTACTTCGCGAACAACGTCCGGGTCGGCTACTTCACGGACAGCGTCGGGTTCGTGACCGGCGTCGGCGCCCTCGGCCTGCTGTCGATGGCGGCCTCGGTCGTGCTCTTCCCGCTCTGGGCCCGCGGGTCCGTCCTGGCGCACTACTGGGTCGACTTCGGCCTGCTGGGTGGCTTCCGTGCCGAGCAGCTCGAGCAGCGCGTCGCCGGCCTGCAGGCCTCCCGCGCCGGTGCCGTCACCGCCGAGGGGCAGGCGCTCCGCCAGATCGAGCGCGACCTGCACGACGGCCCGCAGCAGCGGCTGGTGCGGCTCCGCATGGACCTGTCCGCCGCCGAGCGCGCCTTCGAGAAGGACCCCGAGAAGGCCAAGCAGCTCATCGGTGAGGCGTCCGAGCACGCCCAGGACGCCCTCGACGAACTGCGCGCACTGTCACGCGGCTTCGCCCCGCCGATCCTGCTCGACCGCGGACTCGTCGCGGCGCTCGAGGCACTGGTCGCCCGCACCCCGATCCCGGTCGGTCTGGACGTCCGGCTGCCCGAGGGCTTGGAACTCGCCACGGAGATCCAGCGCAACGTGTACTTCACGGTGAGCGAGCTGCTGACGAACACCATGAAGCACGCCGGCGCCACCACCGCCGGGGTGTACCTCGGGCTGGTCGTCGACGCCTCGGGCCTCTGGTACCTGACGGTCAGCGTCACCGACGACGGCCGGGGCGGTGCCCGACCGCAGCAGGGCCACGGGATCGAGGGCCTGATCGGCCGCATGCGGGCCCTCGACGGCGACCTGGTCGTCTCGAGCCCCGAGGGTGGCCCGACCGAGGCCACCGCCCGGATCCCCCTCGGTGCCCTGAACGGCGTCCCGACGGCGGCGAACCAGCGGTCGTGACCCCACGGGGGCGCCCGCGCTCCCACTAGGCTGGTCGGCATGACAGACGGCCCGGATGCAGCACGCATCCGGGCCGTCGTCGTCGACGACGCCGTCCTGCTGCGCGAGGGCCTGGCCCGCGTGCTCGACGAGGCCGGCATCGACGTCATCGGGCAGTACTCCGACGCCCGGGCCTTCCTGGCGACGCTGCCCGAGGGTGCGCCCGACGTCGTGGTGATGGACGTGCGGATGCCGCCGACCTTCACCGACGAGGGTGTCCGCGCCGCCGTCGAGACCCGCCGGATCGCTCCACGGACGGGTGTGCTCCTGCTCTCCCAGTACGTCGAGGCCACCTACGCCGAGGACGTCCTCGCGGCCGGCGCGACCGGCATCGGCTACCTGCTCAAGGACCGCGTCACCCGGCTCGAGGAGATCGACGACGCCGTCCGCCGCATCGCCGCCGGGGGTACCGTGCTCGACCCCGAGGTCGTCACGCAGCTGATGAGCCGCCGCCGCGACCCGCTCGCAGCCCTGACCCCGCGCGAGCGTGACGTGCTCGGGCTGATGGCCGAGGGCCGCACGAACGCCGCGATCGCCCGCGCCCTGGTGATCGGCACCGGAGCCGTCGAGAAGCACGTGTCGAGCATCTTCGGCAAGCTCGCGCTCGAGGACACCGGAGAGGACCACCGCCGCGTCCTCGCCGTCCTCGCCTACCTCGGATGAGCCGAGCCCGAGGATGAACCGAGCCCGAGGATGAACCGGGTCCCCGCACCCCTGCTGGCCCTCACCGCGATGGTGTCCGTCCAGCTCGGCGCCGCGATCGCGAAGACCCACTTCGACGACGTCGGCGCGGTCGGGGCCGCCACGCTCCGGCTCGTCATCGGTGCCGTCGTGCTCGCCCTGGTGGTCCGTCCCCGCGTCCGGCACTGGACGCGGGCGCAGTGGCTCGGTGCGGTCGGCCTCGGCCTGGCGCTCGGCGGCATGAACGTCTTCATCTACCTGTCGTTCGCGAGCATCCCGATCGGTGTCGCCGTGACGATCGAGTTCCTCGGGCCGCTCGCCCTGTCGCTCGTGCACACCCGGCGCTGGCGCGATGCCCTGTGGGCCGTGCTGGCGCTCGCGGGGGTCGTGCTGCTCGGCGTCGGCCCGACCGCGGTGACCGAGGTGGGCGGGGTCGTCTGGGCGGTCCTCGCCGCCGCGTGCTGGGCGGGCTACATCGTGATGAACCGGCACGTCGGCGCCGCGATCCCCGGCGTCGACGGGCTCGTCGTGTCGATGGTGGTCGCGATGCTCGTGTCGTTGCCGTTCGGGCTCCGGTCCGCGGTGGACGGCGTCCTGCGCGAACCGACGCTCCTGCTCGTCTTCGGCGCCGTCGCCGTGCTGTCCAGCGTGCTGCCGTACGCCCTCGAGATGCTCGCGCTCCGCCGGATGCCGACACGGGTGTTCGGGGTGCTGCAGAGCCTCGGCCCGGCGATCGCCGCCCTGGCCGGTCTCGTCGTGCTGGCCGAGGGGCTCTCGGTGCTCGAGACGGTCGCCCTGGCGTGCGTCACCGCCGCGAGCGTCGGCGTGACGCTGTCGGCCCGTCGCCGACGCGGCGGACCGGTGGGATGAACGAAGAGGAGGCCCGGATCACGTCCGCCGACGGCGGTGCGTGATCCGGGCCTCCTGAGAAGACCGTCTACTCGTCGCGCAGGAAGTCTGCGTACGTGGGTTCCGACTGCTCACCCGACAGGAGGGACGGATCGTTGATCCGCCGCTCGACGTAGGCGCTGATGACCTCGGGCGGGGTGAGCACGTGGGCGACCCAGGACGGCACCGCTGCGTTCTTCATGGTGCCTCCTTCGTGGGTACGGGTCCGGATCGAATGCCTCGATCAGTGAGTTACTTGCTGAACCCGCGTTCGCTAAACCATCCTCGGGGTGCGGGTGGAAGTCAACGCAGTGCGTTCTGCGGACTCCGGTTCGCGCTGTCGCGGTCGGCACGGAGCGTGCGGTGCTTCACCGCTGAGCGCCACACCCATGCCTCGGCCTGCTGCCCGAACTGCGCCCACTCCACCAGCACGGCATCCCGGGTCCAGCTCTTCGCGAAGGCCTTCACCCGGACGTGGAAGGTCGGGAACTGGATCCACGCCCAGACCGGCTTCGGGGTGACGGCGTGGCACACGTCGCCGCCGCGGGCGTCCTCGGACAGGGAGTACGCGCGCGGACGCTCGACCTCCGGGTGTTCCGGGGGCTGCCACCGGTTCTCGCGACGCCGTCCCACGACGGTATTCGAACGTGCGTTCGAACGACAGTCAAGTCGACCGCGCCGTCTGGACGACGACCTGGCATCGGACGGGCGTGTCGTCGTCGGGCGGCGGGGCGGGGCGGACGGGCACGCGTTCCCGTGTCGTTGACGGTTCTGGTTCACGATCCCCGGGCGGCGCGAACCGGAACCGTCATCGCGCGGACACGAACGTCCGTCCCTCGCCGGGCGGAGAGGTGTTCCGCTGGCGGGGTCCCGGGGCATAGTGTGCGGGCATGCAGAGCAGCACGGGGGTACGGGTGGTGTCGGCGGCCGCGGTGGTGGCGGCGCTGGTGTTCGGAGCGGCCGGACTGGTCGGGACGGTCTGGTTGGCGCCCTGGGACCTACCCCGCGGGCTGCTCCTCGGAGCCACGGTCCTCGGGGGCATTGCCGCCGTCGTCGTGCTCGTCGCCGCGGTGCGTGCTCGAGACCGCCGGGCGCTCACGTTCGCGGTGTCCGTGCTCGCGTTCGCGCTCGTGTCGCTGGTTCCCGGACTGTTGATCGATGTGTTCCTCGTCGTCGCGCAGGCGGCGCTCGTGGCCTTCGGCGTCGTCACCGTCCGGAGTGAACCGGGTGTGCAGCGTGCCTTCGGCTGGATCGTCACGGTGGCGGCTGCGGCGTGGTTCGTCACCGCACTGCTGTCGGGGACCGTGCTCCTCACGGCGCTCCCGCAGGAGTCGCTCGGTGTCGCCTTCGCGGTCCCGGGCCTGCTGCAGACCGTCGCCTACCTGGCCGCGGCCGTGCTCGTCGCCGTGCCGCTGCTGCGCCCGGTGGGCCGCGGGGCCGGCGTGCTGTGGGCCTCGGCCGAGGTGCGCTGACCCGGACTCCCGCCCACTTCAGCCCGCGCGAGCGGCCAGGCGCTCGGAGCGTCGGCGTGCCTGCTCCCCGGGGTCCGGCACGGGGGCGGCCTGGATGAGCCGTCGTGTGTACGGGTCCTGCGGCGAGCGCAGGATGGCGTCGCGGGTGCCGTGTTCGGCGACCCGGCCGCCGTGCAGCACGACGACCCGGTCGCACAGGGTGTCGACCACGGCGAGGTCGTGCGTGACGAACAGGCACGCGAACCCGAGGCGCTCCTGCAGCTCGCGGAACACGTCGAGCACGCGGGCCTGCACCGACACGTCGAGCGCGCTCGTCGGCTCGTCGGCGATCAGGAGCGCGGGGTCGAGGGCCACCGCGCGGGCGATCGCGACGCGTTGCCGTTGGCCCCCGGAGAGTTCGTGCGGGTAGCGCTCGGCGTACCCGCCGTCGAGACCGACGTCGGCGAGGAGTCGCTCGACACGCTCCTCGACCTGCGCCGCCGGCAGCCGGAGGATCTGGCGGAGCGGCTCGGCGACGGTCTGCCCGACGGTGTACCGGGGGTTGAGCGACCGGAGCGGGTTCTGGAACACCACGCCGACGTGCTGGCGCATCTGCCGTCGGGCGGCTCGTCGTGCGCCGGCGACGTCGGTGCCCTCGACGACCACCGAGCCCGAGGTGATCGGCGCGAGGCCCACCGCGGCCCGGCCGATGGTGGTCTTGCCACTGCCGGACTCCCCCACCAGGCCGACGATCTCGCCACGGCCGACGGTGAACGACACGTCGTCGACGGCACGGAAGCGCCCGCGCAGGGCGCCGCCGTACTCGACCACGAGGTGCCGGACGTCCAGGACGGCGGCCGGGGGCGCCGTGGCGGAGCCGAGCCGGGCCTCCAGACCGGACCCGGTGCCCATCCGCGGGACCGCAGCGAGGAGTTCGCGCGTGTAGTCGGCGGACGGAGCGGCGAAGACCGCCTCGGCGGTGCCGGTCTCGACGACGCGGCCGCGGCGCATCACGACCACGCGGTCGGCGAGGTCCGCGACGACGCCCATGTCATGGGTGATGAGCAGGATCGCGGTGCCGGTGCGCTCGCGCAGCGCGCGGAGGACGTCGAGCACCTCGGCCTGCACGGTGACGTCGAGGGCGGTCGTCGGCTCGTCCGCGATGAGCAGGTCCGGGTCGGCGGCGAGCGCCATCGCGATCATCACGCGCTGGGCCTGCCCACCGGAGAGCTCGTGCGGGTACTGGCCCAGGCGGCGTTCGGGTTCGGGGACCTCCACGGCACGGAGCAGCTCGAGCGAGCGTTCCCGGACGGCGGCGCGGTCGTGCTGGCCGTCGGTGCGTCGGACGGCCTCGGCGAGCTGGAACCCGATGGTGAACACCGGGTTCAGGGCCGCGGACGGGTCCTGGAAGATCATCGACACGCTGCGGCCCCGGACCGACCGGAGGGTGCGCTCGTCGGTGCCGATGACCTCGAGGTCGCCGATCCGGATGCTCCCCGAGGCGCGCGCACCGTCGGGGGCGATGCCCATCGCGGTCATCGCGGTCATGCTCTTGCCGGAGCCGGACTCCCCCACGACCGCGACGACCTCGCCCCGGGCAACGGTGAACGAAGCGTCGTCGACGGCGCGGACCACCTCGCCGTCGACGTCGAAGGTGACGGTGAGGTGCTCGACGGTCAGGACGTCGGTGCTGCCGCTCATGGGGTCTCCGGGGGGTCGGTGTCGTCGCGGGCGGCCTTGAAGGCCTCCCACTCCTCGAGCATCTTGCGGTGGTAGCCCTGCAGCCACTGCATGTAGTCGCGGCCGTTGAGCAGACGCTCGCGGACCTCGGCGTCCACGTCGCCCGTGCCGGTGCGGCCCGCACCCTCGACGACGGCGAGCCCGCGGCCGATGATGTCGCGCTGCCGGTCGAGGTACTTCCGTTCGCTGGCGAGCCAGGAGCCCCAGACGTCGGCCTCGGCGCGGAAGTAGTGACTGCGCTCGCCGGGGACGATGTGGCGCTTCACGAACCCGGAGTCGACGAGCCGTCGGGTGGCCATCGACACCGACCCCGAGCTGGCACCGAGCGCTGCCTGCAGGTCCGACGACGACGAGTGCGGTGCGCGGGTCATCATCAGGTAGCCGAGCACCCGGGCGTCGGTGAGGGGCATGCCCGCGCCGTCGTTGAGCATCAGGGCGAACTCCTCGACGAACGCCTGGCGCTCCGGTCCGAGCAGCCGGTCGTCGTCGGCGTCGGTGCCGGCGCCGTCGGTGCCGTCGGCGCCCCTGTCGTCGGTCACGAGGCCAGCCCGGCGGCCACCTCGGGTCGCTCGTCCGGGATCGACCACGGCTCCTGCGACATGCCGCCACCGCCACGGATCGCCCGCACGGTGCCGTCCTCGTCGCGGGTGTAGGTGATGTCCTCGTCGACGGAGCCGAAGCGGTTGCCGTGGGTCATCCGCAGGGTGTCGGCGTCGACGACCTCGAGTCGGGTGGGGGTGTCCATCGGCTCGGGGCCGGACGGGTCGACCTCGACGAGCCGGTCACCGATCCGGGCGACGTCGGTGACGCCCCACGGGTTCGCGAAGCGCCCGGTGAAGGCGGCGGTGTCGACGTCGTCGGGTACCGGGGTCCCCGGGGCGTCGGCGTCGGCCGCTGCGTCGAGCATGGCGATGACCGCGGTGGCGATGACCGTGGCGGGTCCGGCGGCGGCGCTGGTCAGCACGGACACGACGAGCCCGGACGCCGGGTCGAACATCGACTGGGTGATGTGGCCGGGGAACCCGCCCGAGTGGCCGCGGATCTCGCGCCCGCCGATCCGGTCGACGATGAACCCGGCACCGTAGCCGCGGGCCGCGGGGTCGTCGGTGGCGCTCCAGGCCTTCCGCTGCGCGAGGCGCTTGGAGTGGTCGTCGAGCAGGGTGCCCTGCCCGATCACGTGCTGCGAGAAGTAGCGGACCAGGTCGGACGCGGTGCCGTGGAAGCCGGTGGCGGCGGCCATCGCGCGGGTGTCGACGTGGTCGATGCGCTGCCGGTGCCGGGCGGTGTGGAAGCCGGTGTACCCGACCACGAAGTCGTCGGCACGTGCGGGGTCCCAGTCGGGGCCGGTGTTCCGCAAGCCCAGGGGTTCGGTGATCGACTCGCGCACGAAGTCGTTGTACGACTGCCCGGACACCGCGGCGATGACCAGGCCGAGCAGGGAGTAGCCGAGGTTCGAGTAGTTGAACGACGAGCCGGTCGGCACCTTCTGGCCCCGGTCGAGCACGAGCGCCAGGAGTTCCTGCTCGTCGGGGAACGGGCGGAGCAGGGACCAGTAGTCGCCGTCGTGTCCGTCGCGGATGACGCCGGCGCCCATCTCCATGAGCTCGCGCAGGGTGGCGTCGGCGAGCGGCGAGCCGCCGTCGACCAGGGCCGGGACGTACGTGCCGACGGTGTCGTCGAGCCGGAGCGACCCGCGCTCGGCGAGCTGCAGCAGGGCCGTCGCGGTGAAGGTCTTCGAGTGCGAGGCGATGCGGAACAGGTCGGTGGTGGTCAGGCGGCGCCCGGCCTCGACGTCGGCGTAGCCCCAGGCCTCGTCGAACAGGACCTCGCCGCCGAAGCCGACGGCGACCTGCACGCCGGGCACCCGCAGCTGCCACACCTTGTACGACACCCACTCACGGATGTAGGGCAGGGTCTTCCGGTACGCGGAGAGGGTGTCGGTCACGGTGGTCCTTTCGAAGGGCGGTGGTTCGAGTCTGGCGCGTCGGTCGCGACGGTGCCCGCCGCGACGCGGCGTGTGCCGTGCCGGTCAGCGCCGACGCGGGTCGAGTGCGGCGCGCAGCGTGTCGCCGAGCGCGATGACGGCGAGCACGGTCACGGCGAGGAACGCCGCCGGCGCGATGAGCATGTGCGGGGCCCGGAGGAACTGCGACGTCGCCGCGGACAGCTGCAGCCCCCACGAGATCGCCGGACGCTCCAGCCCGATGCCGAGGTAGGTCAGCGACGACTCGGACACGATGACCCCGCCGACGGTGATGGTGGCCAGCACGAGCAGCGGCGAGATCGACGACGGCAACACGTACCGGGTGGTGATCCGCCACGTCGGCAGCCCCATGGTCCGGGCGGCGAGCACGAACTCGGCGCCCCGGACGCTGCGGACGCTCGACCGCACGAGCCGGGCCATCGTCGGCCACCCGAACAGGGCGAGCACGAGCGACACGGTGAGCACCGACCGCTCCCCCACGCTGTTCAGCACCACGACGGCGCCGAGCAGGAACGGGAACCCGAGGAACACGTCGGTGAGCCGGGCGAGGACGGCGTCGACCCACCCGCCGACCATGCCCGCGACGGTCCCGACGACGACCGCGACCATGCCGGCGAACAGGGTCGTGAGCACCGCGACGGCGATCGACGACCGGGTGCCCCAGATGACGTTCGCGTACACGTCGCAGCCCTGCAGGTCGAAGCCGAACGGGTGCCCGGCGGTCGCTGACGCCCCGCTCCGGCCGAGGTCGCACACCCGGGGGTCGCCGTGGCCGAACAGCCCGGCGAACAGCTGCGGGAACGCCGCGATGAGCAGGACCACCACGAGCACCGACGCGGGCACCCAGAACCCCGGCGTCCGGGCGACGGCCAGCAACGGGCGGCGCCGGACCCCGACGACGGGTTCGACGGTGGCGCCGAGGGCTTCGGTGGTCATCGGGAGGCTCCTGTCCGGACGCGCGGGTCGAGGGCGGCGTGCAGCAGGTCGACGAGCACGCTCGTGACGAGGAACACCAGGATGAGGGCGGTCGAGATGCCGACGACGACGGCACCCTCGTGCGAGCGGATGCCCTGGAACAGCAGGTTCCCGACGCCCGGCAGGTTGAAGATGCCCTCGATGATGACGGTGCCGCCCATCAGGTACCCGAGGTCGGTCGCCAGGTAGGTGGCGGTGGGGATGAGCGAGTTCCGCAGGACGTGCACACCGACGATCCGGCCCGGCGCGAGCCCCTTGGCGCGGGCCGTCCGCACGTAGTCGGCGTCGAGCGTCTCGATCATCGACGTCCGGGTGAGCCGGGACACCGCGGCCAGGCCGAACAGGGCGATCACGAACGCCGGCAGGACGTACGCGGTCGGCCACCCGGCGGTGACGCCCGCCACCGGGAACCAGTGCAGCCGCACCGAGAACACCAGCTGCAGGGCCACGCCGAGCACGAACACGGGGACCGCGCCGACGACGATGGTGCCGACGAGCACCGTCTTGTCGAGCACGGTGCCGCGCCTGAGCGCCGAGACCACGCCGAGCCCGATGCCGAGGACGATCTCGAGCGCCCACGCGCTGAGCGCCAGCGTGATCGTCACCGGCCACCGTGAGGCCATCTGTTCGCCGACGGACTGCCCGTTGAAGTCGGTGCCGAAGTCACCCCGGAACAGGCCGCCCAGGTACTGCACGTACTGCAGCCACAGCGGCTGGTCCAGGTGGTACTCGGCCCGCAGCGCCCGCACGACCGAGTCGGTGAGGGGGCGCTCACCGCCGAGCGCCTTGATGGGGTCGCCGGGCAGCGCGAACGTCATCGCGTAGATGAGGAAGGTCACCCCGAGGAACACGATGACCAGGCCGCCGAGTCGGCGACCGACGGCGAGCGTCGGACGCATCACGCGCCTCCCGACACGGCCGCCGACACCGGACGGGAGGCGCGGGTCGGGTCCGCCACGTGCGCCGCGCAGGCGAGGATCGCCCCGTACTGCACGCCCACGAGCTTCCCCACCGGGATCGGCTGCGCACCCGTCGACGCGTCCGCCTGCCAGCGCGCGTAGCGCTCGGCCAGGCGGTCGCGGAGCCGCCGGAGCGGCGCGCACGCCGTGCCGGCGGTCGTCTCCGCCTCGACGGCGCGCAGGAGCATGCCGCCGTAGCGCAGGCGGAAGCAGCGGACGAGGTCCTCGCAGCCGAAGCGCTCCGCGACGGTGGCCGTCCGGTCGGCCGGTTCCCGTTCGGCACGGCGGCGGTCGGTGTCCGCCATCCCGACGAGCATCGGCACGAACGCCCGGGAGGCCTCGACGAACGGGGACGGGATCGAGAGCATCGGCGACGCCTCGTCGAGGAACGCCTGCAGCTCCGCGCCCGAGGCACCGAGCTCGTCCGCGCACCGACGGAGCAGGTCGGCGTACGGCTCGTCGGTCGGGGTCTGGTCGTCGGCGTCGGGGTGGCTCCAGTACGGCAGCTCGGCCACCATGCAGAGGGCGCCGTGCCGCATCGCCCACGCCGCGCTCGATCCGCCGTGGATGTGCTCGCCGGGGTCGATACCGAGTTCCTCGAGGTAGGCGTACGCCGTCTCGATGCCGTCCATCGCGAACACCGCCGGGGCGAGCTCCCGCAGGTACGGGGACTCCGGCTCGCCGGTGTCGAGCGGCAGCCCGAGTGCGGCCGGCACCGCGTGCAGGGTGTCGACGACGTCGGGCAGGTCCTCGGACAGGTAGTAGTAGACGCCGCCCATCTCGCCGTTGTGCAGGCTCACGAGCAGGTCCGGCTCGGTGTCGTCGATGAGCCGCATGAACGCGAGCGTCTCGGGCAGCACCTGGTCGAAGTACACCGACTTGTAGCTGTTCGGGAACGTCCACTCGACCTGGCTGTCCGGAGCGGGCCGGTAGAAGTGCCGCGAGTAGAACACGCGGTCGTGCGGGTCGTGGAACCACGCCTCGTTGAGCCGCATGCCGTCCGGATCGATCGTCGGGACGATGTGCCAGGTGACGTCGAGCCCGGCCACCCGCTCGTCACCGAGGGCCGTCTCGGCGAGGTGCAGCGCCGTCCACGAACCGATCGGCTCGTTCGGGTGCACCCCGCCGACCACGACGGCCGCGTGCGACCCGGTGCCGATGCGGTAGCT
Organism: Curtobacterium sp. MCSS17_006; assembly: GCF_003234215.1. NCBI lineage: Bacteria > Bacillati > Actinomycetota > Actinomycetes > Micrococcales > Microbacteriaceae > Curtobacterium > Curtobacterium sp. MCSS17_006. The sequence goes on from NZ_QKSO01000005.1 coordinate 166,801, forward strand.
GTGCAGCGGTTCGCCGAGGCGGCTCGTGCCGATCCGGGTGACCGTGACCCGGTCGGGGTGCGCCGCGGCGAGCGCGGCGAACCGGGCGTGCAGGTCGTCGACGACCGGGAAGCCGTCGCGGTCGGGGACGTCGCGGACCAGGTCGAGGACGGTGTGCTGTTCCATGCCCCGCCCTACTTCACGGCGATCTGCGCGATCACGGGGCTGCCCGCCACCGCCGGCAGCTTCGCGATCTTGTCGCTCGTGACGTACGAGTACTTGTCGAAGAAGGTCGGGACGATCGGGAAGTCCTCGAACACGGCCTGCTGCGTCTTCGTGTAGTACCCGTTCGCCTCGTCCTGGGACCCGGCGGAGTCGGCCTTCGCGAGCAGCGAGTCGACGTCGTCGGACTGGTAGTAGCCGGTGCACGGGGAGCAGCCGCCGGCCGTGGTGAACAGCGCGCGGAGCGTGTTCTGCTGGCTGATGTACAGCGCGCCCCAGTGGCCGAAGTGCGGGCCGGCGACGGTCTTGTCGGTGAGCTCCGAGTAGTAGGACGCCCAGTCGGTGGTGGCCTTCGCCTCGGCGTCGACGCCCAGGTTCTGCCGGATCTGGTTGGCGTACGCCTCGTACAGGGAGTCGAGGCCGGTGCCGCCCGGGTAGACGAGCGTCATGGTGCCGTCGAACCCGCCGGCACTGGCGAGGAGCTTCTTCGCCGCCGCCGGGTCGAACTCGCAGGCGTCGCCGCAGATGCCCTCCTCGGTGCCGGACATCGACGGCGGGGTGAGCGCGGTGGCCGGTTCGTACAGGCCGCCGTAGATCGCGTCGTTGACCTCGTCACGGTCGATCGACATCGAGATCGCGCGGCGCACGTCGGGGTCGGAGTACCGGTCGTCCCACAGCGGGAACCCGAGGTAGTCGATGCCGGGGGCGTCGAAGGAGTGCAGGCGGTCGCCGAAGTCGGCCTTCGCGCTCGTCATCTTGTCGGTCGGCAGGAACAGCACGTCGGCGTTGCCGGCCAGGACGTCGGTGTACGCGGTGTTCATGTCGGAGTAGCTGCGGAAGGTCACCTCGTCGGTGGCGGGCTTCGTGCCCTCGTAGTCCTTCCAGGCCGTGACGGTGAACTCCTGGTCCGCCTTCCACGCCTTCGTCATCTCGTACGGGCCGTTGCCGATCGGCTTCTTGTCGTACGCCTTCAGGTCGTCGTACGCGGCCTCGGGCATCGGGTAGAACGCCGTCTGGGCCTGGCTGAGCTGCAGGGGGAACTGGCTGTCCGCGTGGGTGAGCGTGACCGTGAAGGTGTCCTTGCCGGTGACCTTCAGCCCCGACATCTCCTTGGTCTTCGGGGTGCCCTTCGCCGGGTTGAGGTCCGTGTACCCGACGATCCCGGCGAGCTGACCGCTGTTCTCCCACGCGTTCGGGCCGTAGGCGACGTGGTTCCAGGCCTTCACGTAGCTCTCCGGTGTGACGGCCTCGCCGTTCTGGAACGTCCAGCCGTCCCGCAGCGTGATCGTCCACGTGGTGGCGTCGTCGCTCTCGACGCTCTTCGCCGCCACGTACCGCAGGTCACCGTCGGCGTCGGTCTGGGTGAGCGGCGCGAAGACGCTCATCACCTGGTCGAAGGCCACGGTCTGCCGGCCCGGGGTCAGGTGGTCGGGTTCGCCGGTCGCGTAGACCAGGCTCGAGGGAGCGTCGTCGTCGGCCGCGCCGCCCGCCGAACAGCCGGTCGCCACCAGTGCCAAGGTTGCCGCCGCGGCCAGCGCGGCGATCGTCCTGCGTCGCATGATCTCTCCTCGATCGGGTGCGGCCGGATCCCTGCCCGGTCGTCGTGGTGGGAAAGCTAGGACGGTTCGAATCCCGACCACAAGACTTCTTTCAATGCGCTCTGAGAGTTTTACCGCGCAGAAACACTGACGAAACGACTCCCGTCGCGCGACCGCGCCCGTTGTGCCACGCTCGGAACATGCGCCACACACCGCACTTCCTGATGACCGACGTCGACGAGGTCCGACGCCTCATCACCGGGAACCCGTGGGCGACGATCGTGTCGCACACCGCGGCCGGGCTGGTGGCGTCGCACTACCCGGTGCTGCTCGAGACCCCCGGCCCCGACGACGACCCGGACGCCCTCGTCCTGGTGTCCCACGTCGGCCGCCCCGACGAGGTCGCGCACGAACTCGGACAGCACGAGGTCCTCGTCGTCTTCCAGGGCCCGCACGGCTACGTCTCCCCCGCCTGGTACCCGCCGGAGCAGTTCGTGCCCACCTGGAACCACGTCACCGCCCACGTCTGGGGCACCCCCGAGATCCTCTCCGACGACGAGAACTTCCGGGTGCTCGGCGAACTCGTCGACCACTTCGAGCACGTCATGCCCTCGCCCGTGTCGTTGCAGATCGACGAGGAGACCGCCCGCCGGATCGCGAAGGGCACCGTCGGCATCCGGATCCGCGTCACCCGGTTCGACGCCCGCGCCAAGCTGTCGCAGAACAAGGCCCCCGAGGTGATCGACCGCATCGTCGCCGGGCTGCGGGGTGACGGCCCCTACGCGTCGCCGGCGCTCGCCGACGAGGTCGAGCGGGTCCGGCCCGTCCCGTCCCCGGCGAACGGCGTGGAGGCGTCGTGACGGAGATCCTGCTCCGCACCGTCCGGCGTGTGGGCACCTCCGGGGCCCCTGCCGACGTCCGCATCGTCGACGGTCGCGTCACCGAGATCGCGCCGACCGGCACCCTCGACCCCACGAGCGTCGACACCGACGTGGTCGAGGCCGCCGGCGCCTGGCTCGGCCCGGGGCTCCGCGACCACCACACGCACTTCGACCAGTGGGCGCTCGTCCGCCGCCGCGTCGACGTCACCGGCTGCGACTCCGCCGAGGCGACCGCCGACCTGCTCGCCGCCGTCGCGCGGGCGGGCGTGGCGGACCGTGTCCTGGTCGGACACGGCTACCGCGACGGGATGTGGCCGCGCCCTGCGCGACGCGAGTTGCTCGACCAGGCTGCCCCGGGCCTCCCGGTCGTCGTGATCAGCGCGGACCTGCACGCGGTGTGGTGCAACGCGCTCGCGCTCGCGCACTTCTCGGCTGCTGTCGGCCGACCGCTCGAGGCGGGCGAGGACGGGGTCCTGCGCGAGCAGGACGCGTTCGACGTGACCGGTGCGCTGTCGCAGGTGCCGGACGACCTGCTCGACGCCTACGTTGCGGACGCTGCCGAGGCCGCGGCGGCCCGCGGGGTGACGGGCGTGGTCGACCTCGAGATGCGCTTCGGGCTCGACCGCTGGCGCCGCCGGATCCACGCCGGCACCGACGCGATCCGGGTCGCGTCCGGGGTGTACCCGGCCGAGCTCGACGAGGCCATCGCCCGGGGGCTGCGCACCGGCGACGTGGTCGACGGCACGCGGGGCCTGCTCACGATGGGACCGCTCAAGGTGGTCACGGACGGGTCCCTCGGCACCCGGACCGCCGCCATGACCGACGGCTCCGGTGTGCTCGCCTGGCCGTTCGAGGACCTCGTCGCGATCACCCGCCGTGCCGTCGACGCCGGACTCGTCCCCGCGATCCACGCGATCGGCGACCGTGCGAACACCCTGGCGCTCGACGTCTTCGAGACCGTCGGGGCCCGCGGCACGATCGAGCACGCGCAGTTGCTCGTCGACACCGACGTCGACCGGTTCGCCCGGCTCGGGGTCGCCGCGTCCGTGCAACCCGAACACGCCATGGACGACCGGGACATCGCCGACCGGCACTGGGCCGGGCTCACCGACCGGGCCTTCGCCTTCGCCTCGCTCGCACGGGCCGGAGCGCGCCTGCTGCTCGGGTCGGACGCGCCGGTGGCGCCGCTCGACCCGTGGGTGTCGATGGCGGCGGCCGTCGGGCGGGACCGCGACGGGCGAGACCCGTGGCACCCGGCCGAACGGCTCTCGGCACTCGTCGCGTGGCAGGGGTCGACCGACGGACGTGTCGGGGTGTCCGTCGGCGACGTGGCGGACCTGGTGTTCGTCGAGACCGACCCGCTCGCCGCGTCCTCGTCCGCCGCACTGCGCGGCATGCGGGTGCTCGGGACGGCCGTCGCCGGACGGTTCACCTACCGGGAGCTGTGACCGGGCGGGCGTGCCCGTGCCCCGTGGGCTACTTCTGGTCCTTCGGGCACCAGTAGAGCTTCCGGCCGGCCATGTCCGCCATCCGGATCTCGGTGCCGCACACCCGGCAGGGCTCGCCCTGGCGGTGGTAGACCCAGTGGCGGTCCTTGCGGGAGCGCAGGGCCTTCTTGTGGTCGGCCTCGGACAGGTCGTCCATCGTCATCATCAGGCCGTCGCGGACGCCGTCGTGCAGCAGCTTCGACCAGTCGGCCCAGAGCGCCTTGGCCTGCTTGACGGTGATCTTCTTGCCGGGCTTGTACGGGTCGATGCGCTGCCGGAACAGCAGCTCGGCGCGGTAGATGTTGCCGATGCCGGCCACGACGGACTGGTCCATGAGCAGCTGCCCGATCGCGACGTTCCGACGGCGGACGTTGTCGACGAAGGTCTTCTCCGCCTCGGGCCCGTCGTCGTTCATCGGGTCGGGGCCGAGCTTGTCGAGCGCGCGCTGCACCTCGGCCGGGGTCTCCACGACGCACGCGGTCGGGCCACGCAGGTCGGCGACGGTGTCCTCGGTGAGGATCCGCACCCGGACCTGGCCCACCGGGTCCGGCGGGAAGGACTCGATCGGGTCCTCCGCCTTCTCCTGCTCGGCCATCCGGTAGCGGGCGAGCCGCGGTGCGCCGATCGAGCTGAGCGACTCTTCGCGGTCGTCGTCGTCGGACAGCGCCTCGGCGGTGGAGATCACGCCCGCGAAGTCCCACGCCCCGTACAGCCCGAGGTGGACGCGGAGGAACAGGTCGCCCTCGAACTCCAGGAACATCTGCTTCGCCACCGCACGCGCGGCGATCATGCGCTTGCCGTCGAGCTGCGCGGCCCCGGCGGCGAAGCGACCCTGGGGGCTCGACACCTCGCAGCGCTTGCCGACGAAGTGCCGGGTGAACTGGTTGGCGATGCGGTGGACGGAGTGACCCTCGGGCATGACTACCGTTCTACCCGGTACCCCTGACGAGCCGGACTACGCGTCGATCTGGCGGCCGGCGATCAGCCCGGTGGTCTCGTACTCGGCGAGCTGGGCGATGCGGCGGGCGTGGCGCTCCTCGCCGGAGAACGGCTCGGCGATGAACAGGTCGACGAACCGGATCGCCTCGTCCTCGGTGTGCTGGCGGGCACCGATGGAGATGACGTTGGCGTCGTTGTGCTGACGGGCGAGCAGGGCGGTCGACTCGTTCCACACGAGCGCGGCGCGGATGCCCTCGACCTTGTTGGCGGCGATCTGCTCACCGTTGCCGGAACCGCCGAAGACGACCCCGAGGGCCTGGACTCCGGCGCGCTGGTCCTGCACCACGGCGTGCGCGGCGTTGATGCAGAACGAGGGGTAGTCGTCGAGCGCGTCGTACTCGGTCGGACCGTGGTCCACCACCTCGTGCCCGGCTTCGGTCAGGTGGGTTGCGAGGGTCTTGTTGAACTCGAGGCCGGCGTGGTCCGTTCCGAGGTGGATGCGCATGGAACCGATCATATTCCTGCGGCTCCGGGGCCCGGACCACCACGGACTACGGTGCGCGGACCACCACCACGAGGTACCGGGTGGGCTCCTCGCCCGGGTTGCGGTAGACGACGTCGGCCGGATCGCCGAGCTCGATCCGGTCTCCCGCCGCCAGGCGCGTCGGCTCGCCGCCGACGACGACCTCGAGCACGCCGTCGACGACCCAGATGCAGTGCCGCAGGAACGCGTAGGCGGACGCCGGGTAGGCCACCTCGCGGCCGGCCGGGAGGCGCACCTCGGTGACGTCAGCGGGGAACGCCGCGCTCGAGACCGGACGGCGGCGGTACCCGGTGTCGGGATCGGTCCAGGAGTCGGCGGTCGCGCCGCGCTGGACCCCGCGCGCCTCGTCGGGGTCCGTCACCCTGGGCACCTCGTGCTCCAGGGCATCGTCGAGGAGCTGCGAGATCGTCAGGCCGAAGGCACCCGACAGGCGACCGAGGATCGTCGCGGTGGGGCTGGAGACCCCGCGTTCGACCCGGTTGATCATCGCGCGGGAGACGCCGGACTCCTCGGCGAGCTCGGTGAGGCTCCACCTGCGCTCGGTGCGGAGGCGCTGGAGGCGTTCGCCGAGCGCCCGCTGCTCGGCGACCGAGGTGTCGTCGGCGCCGGTTGCGGGATCGGCGTGCGCGTCGTCTACGATGTGAGACATGACGACAGCATATGCGACGAACGGGGTCGTGATCCGCGACTGCACCCCGACCGACCTCGACGTCGTGCACGCCCTGCACGTCGATGCCGTGCTGCACTCCACCGCCATCTGGCAGGACACCCCGCACCCGCGTGCGTACTTCGACGGGTGGCTCGCCGAACGACAGGGCGGCGGGTACCCGGTGGTCGTCGCCGAGGTCGACGGCGCCGTGGCCGGGTACGCCACGTACTCGCAATGGCGGCCGCACCAGGGGTACCGGCTGACCGTCGAGCACAGCGTCTACGTGGTCGAGGCGTTCCGCGGCCGGGGCATCGCGACCACCCTGATGGCCGAGTTGGTCGCACGCGCCACCGCCGAGGGGCGGCACGTCATGATCGCGGGGATCTGCAGCACCAACACGGGGTCGATCGCCCTGCACGAACGCCTGGGGTTCACCACGGTCGCGGTCGTGCCCGAGGTCGGACGCAAGTTCGACCGCTGGCTCGACCTGACGCTCATGCGCCTGCCGCTCATCTGACGGGACGGGCGGGGCGGGCGCACCACGGGCCTCCCGGCCGCCCGTCGACGAACGGAACCTGGTTCCGGAGCGTCAGTCGGTGGTGTCGAAGATCGGGCCGACGGTGCGCGAGCGCTTGAGCTCGAAGAAGCCGGGGTACTTCGCGACGGCGACGACGCCGTCCCACAGGTCGAGCGCCTCCTGGCCCTTGGGCGCCGGGGAGATGACCGGTCCGAAGAACGCGGTGCCCTCGACGGCGATGACCGGCGTGCCGACGTCCTGCCCGACGCGGTCGATGCCGTCCTGGTGGCTGGCGCGCACGGCGGCGTCGACCTCGTCCGTCCAGGCGTACTCGAGCAGGTCGGCGTCGAGGCCGAGCTCGGCGAGCACGGCGGGGACGACCTGCTCGGGGTCGGACTCCTGGCGGTGGTGGATGTGCTCACCGAGGGCGTCGTAGAGCGGCTTCACGATGTCCTGCCCGAGCCGGAGCCGCGCCGCCGTGACGATGCGCGGGTAGACCTGACCGGCGTGCAGACGCTCCTTGTAGCTCTCCGGCACGTCCTGGTCCTCGTTGAGGACGAACAGGCTCATCACGTTCCAGGTCACGTCGAGGTCGCGGTGCTCGGCGACCTCACCCACCCAGCGGCTCGTCATCCAGGCCCACGGGCAGTTCGGGTCGAACCAGAACTCCACGGCGGTGCGCTCGGTGGTGGGGTCGGTCGGGTTGTCCACAGTCGTCTCGGTCACGATCCGAGCGTACGCGGCGTCGCTAGGCTGGAACCCATCGTCCCGCCGGCGCACGACGCCGTCCGGGGCCCCGTACGCGGACACCGATCGTCCGCGTCCCCAGCGAAGATGGAGCGTTGCGTGCCCGGAGAGAACCTCACCCGAATCGAAGCCCAGGAGCGCGCGGCCGTCGTCGCCGTGCAGACGTACGACGTCGAGCTCGACCTGACCCGCGGCGCCGACAGCTTCGGCAGCACCACGCGGGTGCGCTTCACCGCCACCGCCGGCGCATCGACCTTCATCGACGCCATCACGAAGACCGTGCACTCGATCACCCTGAACGGCACGGCGCTCGACGTCGCCGCGGTGAACGACGGCGTGCGCATCCAGCTCGACGACCTGCAGGAGCAGAACGAGCTCGTGGTCGTCAGCGACGCGCTGTACACGAACACCGGTGAAGGCCTGCACCGCTTCGTCGACCCGGTGGACGACGAGGTGTACCTGTACTCCCAGTTCGAGGTCCCGGACTCCCGCCGCATGTTCGCGGTGTTCGAGCAGCCCGACCTGAAGGCCGAGTTCTCCTTCACCGTGACGGCGCCGTCGCGGTGGCAGGTCGTCTCGAACTCCCCCACGCCGGAGCCGCACGTCGACGGCGACGTCGCGACCTGGGCCTTCCCGCCCACCGCGCGCATCTCGAGCTACATCACCGCGCTCGTCGCCGGCCCGTACGAGGTCGTGCGCGACGAGCTGACCAGCCGCGACGGCCGGACGATCCCGCTCGGCGTCTTCGCGCGCAAGTCGCTCGCCTCGTACCTCGACCCCGAGTACGTGTTCGACATCACGAAGAAGGGCTTCGCGTACTTCGAGGAGAAGTTCGACGTCGCCTACCCCTTCGACAAGTACGACCAGCTCTTCGTGCCGGAGTTCAACGCCGGTGCGATGGAGAACGCCGGCGCGGTCACCTTCACCGAGACCTACGTGTTCCGGTCGAAGGTCACCGACGCCATCAAGGAGCGCCGGGTCGTCACGATCCTGCACGAGCTCGCCCACATGTGGTTCGGCGACCTGGTCACCATGAAGTGGTGGAACGACCTGTGGCTCAACGAGTCCTTCGCCGAGTGGGCCTCCACGATCGCCACGGCTGAAGCCACCGAGTGGACCGAGGCCTGGACCACGTTCCAGGCGATGGAGAAGTCCTGGGCCTACCGCCAGGACCAGCTCCCCTCGACGCACCCGATCGTCGCGACGATCAACGACCTCGAGGACGTCCAGGTCAACTTCGACGGCATCACCTACGCGAAGGGCGGCTCGGTCCTCAAGCAGCTCGTCGCCTGGGTCGGCATCGACGCGTTCTTCGCGGGTGTCTCCGCCTACTTCAAGAAGCACCACCACTCGAACACCGAGCTCCGCGACCTGCTCGTCGAGCTCGAGGCGACGAGCGGCCGTGAGCTGACCGAGTGGTCGAAGCTCTGGCTCGAGACCGCGGGCGTCAACACCCTGCGTCCCGAGATCGAGACCGACGAGTCCGGTGTCATCACGTCGTTCACCGTCCTGCAGGAAGCCCCCGCCGACTACCCGACGCTGCGCCCGCACCGTCTGGCGATCGGCGTGTACGCCTTCCGGAACGACGAGTCCGCGCCGTTCGGCGCCGACACGGCGTCCGCCGGCGGCAAGCTCGAGCGGGTCCACCGCGTCGAGATCGACGTCGACGGCGCCCGCACCGAGGTGCCCGAGCTCGTCGGCGTCCAGCGCGGCGACCTCGTGCTGCTGAACGACGACGACCTGGCCTACGCCAAGATCCGTCTCGACGAGCACTCCCGGCGCACCGCGATCGAGCACCTCGCGTCGATCGCGAACCCGCTCGCCCGTTCGATCGTCTGGGGTTCCGTGTGGGATGCCACGCGCGACGCCGAGTCCCCGGCCAGCGACTACGTCCGTCTCGTGCTGGGCAACATCGCGACCGAGACCGAGTCGACGACCATCCGCACGACGCTCTCGCAGCTGCTGCTCACCGCACGCAACTACGTGGCACCGGGGTCGGTCGAGGCCACGGTCCGCACCGTCGGCGACACCCTCTGGCAGCTCGCGTCCTCGGCCGAGGCCGGTTCCGACGCGCAATTCCAGTTCGTGAAGTTCTTCGCGCAGGTCCCGTCCACGCCCGAGCACGTCGCGACCCTGCAGGGCCTCCGCGACGGATCGGTCACGCTGCAGGGCCTCGAGATCGACACGGACCTGCGCTGGGAGCTGCTCGAGGGCCTCGTGCTCGCGGGCGCTGCGGACAACGCCGAGATCGACGCCGAGCTCGCCGCGGACAAGACCGCGTCGGGCGAGCAGGCCGCGGCCCGCGCCCGAGCGACGATCCCCACGGCCGAGGGCAAGCTGGCGGCGTTCTCGTCGCTGGTCGACTCGTCCGAGCTGCCGAACGCCATCGTGCGCCAGACCACGGTCGGGTTCCAGCACGTGAACAGCCCGGTACTGCTCGAGGGCCTCGTGCCGAAGTACTTCGAGGTGCTGACGCGCATCTGGGCCGAGCGCAGCTACCACATGGCGGACACCATCGTCTCGGGCCTCTACCCGGCGCCGCTCGCGTCGGCCGAGCTCCGTGACGCCGCCGCCGCGTGGCTCGAGGAGCACCCGGAGACGCCGGCGCTGCGCCGCATCGTGTCCGAGAGCCTCGCGGGCACCGAGCGCGCACTCCGGGTCCAGGCCGCCGACGCCTGACCCCTGCTCTGATCCGGCGGGGTCTTGGTGTTCCTCCAGGGACGCCGAGGCCCCGCCGCTTAGCATCGACCGGATATGAACCTGGCTGCAGCAGACACCACCGACGTCCCGAAGTGGGCGTCCAACGCGTTCCTCCAGTTCGTCGATGCCTGGCAAGCACCGATCACGATCGTCATCACGATCCTCGCGGCGATCATCCTCCGGCTGATCCTCCGTCGCATGATCAAGCAGGTCGTCGACCGCATCGTGAACGGCGTCAAGAAGCGTCAGGGAGCGGCCGACACCCAGGCCCTCATCGCCTCACCCGTGCAGACCGCGCGGGTCGTGCAACGGACCCGGACGCTCGGCAGCGTGCTCGAGAACCTCGCCACCGTGGTCGTCGTCGTGATCGCGCTCGTGATCATCGCGACGGCGCTGTGGAAGGGCGCCGCGGTCGGCATCGTCGGTGGTGCGTCCCTCGTCGCTGCCGGCCTCGCCGTCGGCGCCCAGTCCATCGTGAAGGACCTGCTGTCCGGCATCTTCATGATCCTCGAGGACCAGGCCGGCGTCGGTGACGTCGTCGACACCGGGCAGGCCACCGGCGTCGTCGAGAACGTCGGGCTGCGCGTCATGCAGATCCGCGACGTGAACGGGATCCTGTGGTTCGTCCCGAACGGCCAGATCCTGCGCGTCGGCAACCTGTCGCAGGGCTGGTCGCGCGTGCTCGTGGACATCACCGTGCCCTACGACACCGACATCGACGCCGTGCAGGACGCACTGCTCAAGGCCGCCGTCACGATGTCGCAGGAGTCCCGCTGGCGGCAGCGGATCGTCGAGAAGCCCGAGATCTGGGGCCTGCAGTCGATCACCGACGCCGGCATGGTCTTCCGCCTGGTCGTGAAGACCCGCGCGTCCGAGCTCGACGTCGTCGGCCGGGAGCTCCGCACCCGCCTGAAGCACGCCGTCGACGAACTCGGCATCACCCTGCCGGCGATGGCGATGATCATGCCCGAGGGTTGGGAGAACGCCACCTCGATCAACGGCCTGCGCACCGTCCGGACCCAGCCGACGCCGGCCCCCACGAAGCCCCGGCGTCCCAAGCGCAACATCCTCGGGCAGCCGATCCGCACCGACGACCCCGACAGCGGGAAGGACCCCCGATGACCGACCCCACACCCCCGAGCAGCACGGGCGGGCCCGGAGCGCGCGGCTCGCTCGGCATGCCCGGCGCCCCCGGCATGCCCGGCTCGGTCGGCGTCCCGGCGCAGCCGATCACCCTGCGCGTCGGGGAGCACGGCGCCTCGGCCACCGGGTCGCTGTACGAGCGGATCGGCGGCGCTCCGACCTTCGACCGGCTCGTCCGGCGCTTCTACGAGGGCGTGCAGCAGGACGAGGTCATCTGGCCGATGTACCCGGCCGACGACCTCGAGGGTGCGATCTGGCGCCTGTCCGCCTTCCTGCAGCAGTACTGGGGCGGCCCGGGCACCTACAGCGAACAGCGCGGCCACCCCCGCCTGCGGATGCGGCACAACCCGTTCCGCATCACGTCCGAGGCGCGGGAACGCTGGCTCCACCACATGCACGAGGCGGTCGAGTCACTCGAGCTCGCGCCCCTCGACGAAGCCGAGCTCTGGGGCTACCTCGACCGCGCTGCCCACGCGATGACGAACACCTTCGACTGACCCGCGCCGGGCACACGCCGTCGTGTCCTCGAGACGCCGCCGAATCCGGCGGCGTCTCGACGCTCCCGCGGCGTCTTCCGCTGACGCCGGCGTGCAGTGATCGTCACGAGCGGCGGACGGGAGGCCCGTGGCGGCGCCGCCACGGGCCTCCCGTCCGCCGGTTCCCGCGTTCTCGTTCCCGCGAGACGCCGGCGTGTCCGTCCGACGCCGCCATGTGCGTTCCACGCCTCCGAATTCGGCGGCGTCTCGCGGGGCAGGCGGGGTGTTCGCGGGACGCCGGCGTCTTCGGGCAGCGCGTCTCAGCGCACGCACGAGCCGGAGCCGAGGTCCTCGACCAGGGACGGCCGCGACGGCCGCCAGCCGAAGGCCGACCGGGCGTGCGCGCCGGACGCCTCCTGGTGCAGCAGCAGGGCGTCGGCGAAGTCCCGCCCGAGCCGTTCGCGGCTCGCGTCGACGCTCTCGGCGACGACCGGTGCACCGTGGGCCCCGGCCTCGCCGATCTGGCGGACGGTCGGGTTGTCGCCGGTCGCGGCGACGATGTACCCGTCGGGCTCGCCGCGGTGCAGCGCGAGGACGTAGAGCTCGCCGAGATCGTCGACGTGCACCGTCGTCCACCGCTGCGAGCCGTCGCCCACCAGCCGCACCGGCTGCTCGCCGTCGCTGACGAACATCGCCGGGATGCCGGCGCCGCGCCCGTAGACGATGCCAGGGGCGACGATGGTGCTCCGCACGTCGCTCCCCCGCAGCAGGGCCTCGTTCGGTCCGCGCCAGGCGGTCAAGGCCGGCGGGTCGATCGGCGACTGCTCGGAGATGTCCGTCGAGTCGCCGAAGGTGAAGATCCCGCCGGTGTGCACGAACGGCTTCGGCGTGCCGGCCAGGGCACCGATCGCGGTGCGGATGAAGTCCGGGTCGACGCCGGGCGCCGATGCCGTGTGGACGACGCCGTCGCTCTCGTGCAGCAGGCGTTCGACGACGTCGGTGTCGGTGACGTCGCCGACCAGTGCACGGCCACCGGCGTCACGGACGTGCTGGGCCTTCTCGTCGGAGCGGACGAGCGCGGTGACCTCGTCGCCGTGGGCCACGAGGGAGCGGAGGACGGAGGAGCCGATGTAGCCGGACGCGCCGGTGAGGAAGACGTGCATGCGGCCAGCCAACCACGGCGGCCGGGCGGCGTCGCGGTCGGGGGTGGTCGGCGCCTCGTCGTCGGTGTCGTCGGTGTCGTCGGTGTCGTCGGTGTCGTCGCTAGGAGCTCAGGGTCCAGGCGCGGCGCTTGACGAGCACGTGGCCGCGCGAGGTCGTGAGTCGGCTCCACGGACCCGTCTCGAACAGCCGGACCGGGTCGTGCCCGAGGAACCCGAGGCTCTCGCCCGCGAAGCCCGCACCGGCGGGCAGGTGTTCGACGCCGGGGACCGGTCGGCCCCAGACCTCGGCGCGGATCCGTCGGACGATGGCCTCGCCCGCGTTGGACGGCACGGCGTCGGCGACCTCGGCGATGCCGTCGCGGACGGCGCGGCGGAGGAGTTCCGGTGAGACGTCCGGCAGCGGGACCCAGCCACCACGGGGCGGCGAGATGGCCGCCCACGTCACGGTGTGCACCTCGTGCGGCAGCTCGACCTCGATCGGGGTGGCCCGCGTCGGGTCGGCACCCTCGGCGTGTTCTGCGTCCTGCGCCTCGGCCAGCAGGCGGAGGCGCTCGAGGAGCGACTGCAGCGGGACCACGGTGTCGATCGACGCCGGCTCGGTGAGCGAGAACGTGCGGAGGCCGAGCACCGTCGGCAGTTCGTCGAGCAGCCCGAGCGGGTAGAGGATCGCCGTGTAGACGGCCAGGACGCCGGAGTCGGCGATGAGCCGGACCGAGCCGTCCTCGATCCGAGCGGCACGTCCGAGGTACGTGCGGAGGTCACCGAGTGAGGCGGCGTCGGGAAGCGTGAACGAGTTGCCCATGTCGTCACCGATCCTACCGGCCGTCGATGCCGGAGCACCTGGGCATGGCGACCTGCGACGGGGTCGGGCGGCCGTTCGTAGACTGCACAGCGTGAACGGCGAACCCGACTTCCTGCGGACCCTGCGACTCGAGGACACCGGCGCGAGCACGGGCGAGACGATCCTGACCGGTGCCAGCCACTGGTCCCCCGGTGGACGGGTGTTCGGCGGGCAGGTGCTGGCGCAGTGCATCGTCGCGGCACAGCGCACGATCGAGGGACGCGACGTCCACTCGATGCACGGCTACTTCCTGCGGCCCGGCGACATCGACGTGCCGATCACCTTCGGGGTCGAGCGCATCCACGACGGCCGGTCGTTCGCGGCCCGACGTGTGCAGGCGTACCAGCGGGGTGTCCCGATCTTCTCGATGATCGCGTCGTTCCAGGTGCCCGACACCGGCATCGAGCACCAGGACCCGTACCCGGTGGACACCCCGGACCCGGAGTCCCTGCCGTCGGCCGCGTCGCTCCTGTCCGCGATCGACCACCCGGTCGCACGAGCCTGGGCCGCGCGGTCCATCGACCTGCGCCACGTCGAGGGACCGGTGTTCGTCGACGTGCAGGGCGAGCACGTGCCGCACCAGGCGGTCTGGTTCCGCGTGCAGGGCGACCTGCCGGACGACCCGGCGCTCCACCGTGCGGTGCTCGGGTACGCGAGCGACCTGTCGATCCTCGAGCCGATCATGCGCCGGCACGGCGTCGCCTGGGGCACCCCGGGGGTCAAGAGCGCGAGCCTCGACCACGCCATGTGGTGGCACCGCGACGGTCGCGCCGACGAGTGGATCCTGTACACGCAGGAGTCCCCGAGCGCACAGGGCGGCCGGGGACTCGCGTTCGGTCGGATGTTCTCCCGTGACGGTCAGCTGCTGGCGACCGTCGCCCAGGAGGGCATGATGCGGGTGCCTACGGCCGGCTGAACTGCACCGGTTCCTCGAGGTAGCGCTGGCACGCGGCACGCTCGGGGTCGGTCAGCCGACGCGGACGGTTCGTCGCCGCGTCGACCATCACGAGTGCCGTCGTCGCTCGGGTGTACAGGACGGCGGGGTGCTGTCCCACCGGCGACCAGACCTCGTACGAGACGTCGATGCTCGCGCCCCCGAGCCGCCCGATCCACATCTGGATGTCGAGCGGTTGGCGGAGGTACGGGATCGACGCCAGGTACTCCAGGCGCTGGCCGGCGATCACCGTCATGGTGCCGGAACCCGGCCGACCGTCGATGATCGGCTCGGGCAGGTCACCGTCGGGGTCTTCACCGGGGTCGGCACCCCAGAATCCCACGATGCGCGCCTCTTCGAGGAGGCGCAGCATCGCGGAGTTGTTGACGTGACCGTAGGCGTCGATGTCGCTCCACCGCATGCGGATGGGAGCGTGCAGTCTCGCCACGAGGGTCAGTCGCGGGTGAGCTTGCGGTACGTCGCGCGACCGGGCTTCGCGGCATCGGCACCGAGGCGCTCGATCTTGTTCTCCTCGTAGGCCTCGAAGTTGCCCTCGAACCAGTACCAGTTCGGCGTGCCGTCCTCGTTGAGGCCCTCCCACGCCAGGATGTGCGTGGCGATGCGGTCGAGGAACCACCGGTCGTGGGTGATGACCACGGCGCAACCGGGGTACTCGAGCAGGGCGTTCTCGAGGCTGCCGAGCGTCTCGACGTCCAGGTCGTTGGTCGGCTCGTCGAGGAGCAGCAGGTTGCCGCCCTGCTTGAGCGTCAGCGCCAGGTTCAGACGGTTGCGCTCACCACCGGACAGGATGCCGGCGCGCTTCTGCTGGTCCGGGCCCTTGAAGCCGAACTGCGACACGTAGGCGCGGGACGGGATCTCGGTCTTGCCGACCTGGATGTAGTCGAGCCCGTCGGACACGACCTCCCACAGGTTCTTGTTCGGGTCGATGCCACCACGGCTCTGGTCGACGTACGAGATGTCGACCGTGTCGCCGATCTTCAGCGTGCCGCCGTCGAGGGGCTCGAGGCCGACGATCGTCTTGAAGAGCGTGGTCTTGCCGACACCGTTCGGGCCGATGACGCCGACGATGCCGTTGCGGGGCAGCGTGAACGACAGGTCGCCGATGATGACGCGCTCACCGAACTGCTTGCGCAGGTGCTCGGCGTCGATGACCTGCGAACCCAGACGCGGGCCGACCGGGATCACGATCTCCTCGAAGTCGAGCTTGCGGGTGCGCTCGGCCTCGGTGACCATCTCCTCGTACCGGGCGAGACGGGCCTTCGACTTCGCCTGGCGGCCCTTGGTGTTGCTCCGGACCCAGTCGAGCTCCGAGGACAGGCGCTTCGCGAGCTTGGCGTCCTTCTTGCCCTGGACCTCGAGGCGAGCGCGCTTCTTCTCGAGGTAGGTCGAGTAGTTGCCCTCGTACGGGTACAGGCGGCCGCGGTCGACCTCGGCGATCCACTGGGCGACGTGGTCCAGGAAGTACCGGTCGTGGGTCACGGCGAGGACGGCACCGTGGTACTGCTGCAGGTGCTGCTCGAGCCAGAGCACGCTCTCGGCGTCGAGGTGGTTGGTGGGCTCGTCGAGGAGGAGCAGGTCGGGCTTCTGGAGCAGCAGCTTGCAGAGCGCGACGCGGCGCTTCTCACCACCGGACAGGTGGGTGACGAGTTCGTCCCCCGGGGGGCACTGCAGCGCGGCCATGGCCTGCTCGAGCTGGGAGTCGAGGTCCCACGCGTCGGCGGCGTCGATGTCCTCCTGCAGGGTGCCCATCTCGGCCAGGAGCGCGTCGAAGTCGGCGTCCGGCTCGGCCATGAGCGCCGAGATCTCGTTGAAGCGTGCGAGCTTGCCGTGGATCTCGCCCACGCCCTCCTGCACGTTCTCGAGCACGGTCTTGCTCTCGTCGAGCTCCGGCTCCTGCATGAGGATGCCGACGCTGAAGCCCGGCGTGAGCTTCGCCTCGCCGTTGGACGGCTGGTCGAGACCCGCCATGATCTTCAGGATCGTCGACTTGCCCGCACCGTTCGGTCCGACGACGCCGATCTTGGCACCGGGGAGGAACGACATCGTGACGTCGTCGAGGATCAGCTTGTCGCCGACCGCCTTGCGGGCGCGGACCATCTGGTAGATGTACTCAGCCATATCGGCCCCAAGTGTAGTGACACCGCCGGAGCACCGCTCGCCCGACGCCGGATCGCCGCTTCCCGCACCTGTACGAACAAGCCTGTTGTTCGCGACACGGACGACGTAGCTTGGCCTCACCCCGCTACCTCGGGCCCGTCGCCCACCACGACGAGGACCAGGATCAGGACCACGGACAGGACGAGGACCATGACCACGCACACGACCACGACCCCGTCGCGGCTCCGCCGCCTCGCGCTCCCCTTCGTCGGAGCGATCGCACTCACCGTCGCGCTCATCGCCCCGGTGTCGCCGGCATCGGCCGCCGGTGCCGTGCCGAAGGGCAGCCCCTACCTGCTGTACACGGCGAGCATCAGCGCCAACGGCACGGGCACCGGCTACTCGTCGTACATCAACGTGCACGACGCCCACAACAACGCCTACGCGTTCGGGATCCAGTCGGACAAGGGCTCCCCGCAGAGCAAGGGCAAGCCGCGCTACATCTGGGAGCGCGTGCAGAACGGCAAGTTCACCTACGGCTACCTCGGCCCGGCCACCAACAAGCTCACGCCCATCGGCATGCGCTGGTACAAGAACGACGTCGCGACGATGATCGTGAACCACAAGACGATCGGCACCCTCAAGCTCAACCTCGACGGTCGCCTGTTCTTCAACGCCGAGGCCAACGCCCGCCTGAACGGTGACGTCGTGCACTCGACGGTGCAGAACACCCGCATCACGGTCGGTGACCGCAAGTCGAACACCGGCCTGAACGGCAAGTGGGACACGAGCTTCTCGTTCCACGGGCTGAAGGCGAAGCAGACGAACAGCCCGCGGGTGCAGGGCGCCAGCTTCAAGATCGACGGCCGCGTGACCGGGCTGCCCCGAGGCGGCAACTGGGACACCGCCCAGGTCTCCGGCATCGGGATGATCGCCCAGAAGTGGTGACCGACGCGACGCGGTGAACCGCACGCGCACCCGGCGGCCTGATCCGCACCCTGACTCCGGTCGGCGTGCGGGTCAGGCCGCTTCGGCGTCGTGTGCGTGGTCGTCGAGGGGCGGCGCGGGGTCCCAGGGGGCGGCGTCCTGTTCGAGGACGTGCTCGGACGGCCCCGCGGGCTCCTCGCCGTCGCCGGGCGGCGGCGCCCCGTGCACCCCGTCGACGTCACCGTCACCGTCCGGACCGTGCTCGGTCGCTGGTGCGTGGTCGTGCGGACCGTCCGGCTCCGCGCCGTGGTCGGACCCGTGACCGGCGCCGTGCCCCACGGGGTCGCGGACCTCGCCGGTGCGGGGGTCCACCCCGCGCAGACCACCCTGCCCCGAGGCGCCGTCGCCGACCTGCCGCGGCACCCGCAGCCAGTTGCTGATCCCCCACGCCAGGTCGTGGCCGATTCCGTCGGCGTCGATCTCGACCGAGGTCCCGCCGCGACCGTCGCGTTCCCACGTGCGGATGCGGACCCGGCCGGCGACGACGATCCGGTCGCCCTTCTTCAGCGACTTGTACACGTTCGACGCGAGCGACCGGAACGCGGTGACGGTGTACCAGTTGGTGGCGCCGTTGACCCAGGCGGCGGTGGCCCGGTCCCAGCGGCGCGAGGGTGAGGCGAGTCGGAGACTCGTGATGGCGATGCCGGTCTCGGTGACGAGGTGCCGGGGCTCGGTGGCGACGATTCCGCAGACGGTGATGATGTCGTTCATGCGTCGATCGTCACGGAGCCCGGGGTCGCGTCAGTGACCCCGGGCTCGATCTGTGGCGTGTGGACCCGATCAGGCGACCTGTGGAGGACGAGTCCCCCGGGCCTCCTGTCCGGACCCGGTCAGTGCGCTCGGAACTCGGGCCGGGCGGCCAACGGTCCGAGCGCGGCGTGGACCGCGCCCTTCGCGGACTCGAGGGACGGGTACGGCCCGCCCGCCCGTCGTCGTCCGTAGAGCTCGACCTGGAACCCGTCCGCCGCGCGGTGGATGCTGCCCACCGCTCCGGCCGGACCGATCGCGACCCAGGTTCCCGTGTTGTCCGTCATGTTCGAACCACCTCCTCGTGGCCCTGCCGCCCCGGGGTCAGGACGCCAGGATGTACTGACTGTAGGCCTTCCGGACCTTGTTCACCTTGGGCAGCGCGACTGCGAGGCAGTAGCCCTGCCCGGGGTTCTTCGCGAAGAAGTCCTGGTGGTACTCCTCTGCCGTGTAGAACGTCGAGAGCGGCTCGATGGTGGTGACGATCCCGCCGTCCCAGATGTCCGACGCCCGCTCGATGGCGCGCTCGAACAGCTCGCGCTGCGTGTCGTCGGCCGGGAACATCGCCGAGCGGTACTGCGTGCCGACGTCGGCCCCCTGGCGGTTCAGCTGCCGGGGGTCGTGCAGCGTGAAGAAGACGTCGAGGATCACGTCAGCCGGGATCACCGACTCGTCGAACGTCACCGCGACCGCCTCGGCGTGCCCCGTCGTCCCGGTGCACACCAGTTCGTACGAGGGGTCCTCGACCTGTCCGCCGACGTAGCCGGACACCACGTCCTGCACACCCTGGAGTGTGCGGTACACGGCGTCGAGACACCAGAAACATCCACCTGCGAGCACGAACGTGGTCATGGGCACAACCTCTCTCCGGGCTGCCCGTGCAGCCCCGTCGTTCCTCCACAACAGTGTGCGCGGAGACCCTGTTCCCCAGATCGGACGTTGCCCCTCGGCGTGTCGGTGGTCCCCCGTAGCGTCGGCACCACACCGACCAGGAGGCCAGCGATGCAGACCATCACCGAACCCGCACTGCGGATCCGCACCGTCCCGCTGGCCCGCGCCCGGGGCGACTACCGCATCCTCGACGTCCGCGACGACCTGAGCCGGATCACCCGGGCCAACGGAGAGATCGTCGGGTACGTCGACCGCATCGACGTCGCCGGCGACACCGCCTACCGTGCCCGCCGGTACGTCGCGACCGAGCGCCGGTTCGTCGAGCTGCCGAGCGTGTGGTCCGCCGACGACGCCGTGGACACCCTGCGCTGGTCATGATGTTCCACATTGGAATCATCTGCACCGGGATGCACGGAACGCCGTCCGGCCTCCCCGACGCCTGACCGTTCCGTGGGTATGGTGCGCGCATGGACTGGTGGAACGACCTGACCGACTGGACTTCGTCCGACACGGGTTGGCGGGTGCTCTCGGGCGCTGTGATCCCCTTCGTCGCCATCGTCGTGGCGGGCGTCATCGCGGCGCTCATCGGGCGCAGCGCGACCAAGCGGGTCGTGGCGCTCCAGGAGCGGGAATCGAAGAACGCGGCCGTCGCCGCGATCCTGACGGCTGCGCGCAAGGCAGCGGCATGGGGATCGCTCGGACACGACGAGCGTGCGTACGCCGACCACCTCGCCGAGGACGCCGACATCCGGCTGCGCCTGCTCCCCGTGCAGGGTGCGCCGCTGGCCGCGAACTGGGCCCAGCACGAGATCGCCGACATCAAGAAGAACTCGTCGACGTTCAGCTTCCAGGCGGACCAGTCCCTCGCCGAGTTCCGTGACCGCCTGCTCGACTGGCAGGCGCGACCGAGCCGTGCGCGCAAGCTCTTCAAGGCCGACCTCGAGCGCTGGAAGTTCGAGTCCCCGGACCCCGACGCCGACCTGATCAAGCGCCAGCAGGACTGGAACGCCGACCAGGCCGAGGCCCCTCGCACGCAGGCACCCGCACAGGCCCCGGCGCCGGCTCCGGCTGCCCCCGCCGAGCGTCCCACCCCGACGACGACCTCGCTGCGTCCGGCGCAGCGCCCCGCGTCCGCACCCTCGACCCCTCCGGCGGCGGCCGCTGCCGCAGCCGGTGCTGCTGCGCCCGGCGCTGCGTCTGCCGGTGCCGCAGGCGCGACGACCCCGTCGTTCTCCGTGAACCGTGGTGCGGGCACGAACCCGAACCGCGGCAGCGCTGACCAGAACGCCACGCGCTCCTTCGGTGACAACACCACGCGCGTCTACGGCGACGACGAGGCTGCGCCCCCGGTCCGTCCGGCGCTCGGTACCCCGACCTCGCCCGCCCGCTCCGTCCAGGGCCGCGGCACGGACGACACCGAGGTCGTGGACGACGACAGCGCCACGCGGGCCTTCGGCGACGCGAGCGCCACCCGCGCACCCGGCGACGCGAGCGCCACCCGCGCCTTCGGCGACACCGACCGCGCACCGCGGAACGACCGACCGTCCTCGTCCGACCGCCCCGTCGCGACGCCCACCGCGGCCGACGCCCACGTCAACCGGGCGCCCGCGAACGACGTCCCGCCCGCATCGGCACCCCGGGTCGACTCCCCCGGCGCGACGAACACCACGTCCGTCCCGACACGTCTGAACCAGGCCCCCGCCGAGCCCGCCGACGCGAACGAGACCTCGGAGGCGCCGTACACGCAGCCGATCAGCGCCGCCGAACTCCGACGCCGCGCCGCGGACGACGACGAGTAACCACCCCCACGACGAGAACAGGGCCGCCATCCGGAGAGGATGGCGGCCCTGTTCGTCTTCGGCGCCCCCGGCAGGAATCGAACCCGCGGCACGGTGGGTAGAAACCACCTGCTCTATCCACTGAGCTACGGAGGCGAGCAGCGTCGATTGTAGCGGCGAGCGGCCCCGGGACGCTCGATGCGCGCCCCGCCGCGTCGGGGTGACAGGACCCGGCGGTCGCCCAACGGTCGGCCGCCGTCTGCTCCCCGTTCCCCTCCGCGACACCCGCGCTTCGTAGCGTCCGGAGCATGCGCACCACCGGTTCCGTCCTCGCCGTCGTGCCCGCACGTGCCGGGTCGAAGGGGATCCCCGGCAAGAACCTCCGCACGGTCGCGGGACGTTCGCTGGTCCGTCGGGCGGTCGAGTCGGCACGACGTGCCACGCGCATCGACGAGGTCGTCGTCACGACCGACGGCGACGCCATTGCTGCCGAGGCGGTCGCCGCCGGTGCCGCCGTGGTCCGCCGTCCACCCGAGCTCGCGGGTGACGAGGCGTCCTCGGAGTCCGCGCTGCTGCACGTCCTCGACGCGATCAGCACCCCGCTGCCCGAGGTCCTCGTCTTCCTGCAGGCGACCTCGCCGTTCATCGACCCGGCCGACCTCGACACCGCCGTCGCACGCGTGGTCGACGGGCACGCCGACGCGGTGTTCGCCGCCGCTCCGTCACACGCGTTCCTGTGGCGGACTGCCCCGGACGGCACGGCGGTGGCGGTGAACCACGACGCTTCGACCAGGCCCCGCCGCCAGGACCGGGAGCCCGAGTACCGCGAGACCGGCGCCTTCTACGTGATGCGGACGGCGGGGTTCCTCGAGAACCGGCACCGGTTCCACGGCCGCGTCGAGCTGGCCGTCGTCGACGGTGCCGGCGCGATCGACATCGACGACGAGGGCGACCTGGCCCTCGCCGAAGCCCTCGCCGAAGCGCCCGGCGCGCTGACCGACGCACTCGCCGACGCACGCGTCGGCGACCCGGCCCCCGCACCCACCACGACCCGAGACCCATCCCCGACGCGGGCCACCCCCGCACCGAACGGAGCACCATGACCGTCACCATCGGTACGTCCACGATCGGCGCGGGCCACCCCGCGTACCTCATCGGCGAGATCGGCCTCAACCACAACGGCGACGTCGACATCGCGAAGCAGCTCATCGACGTCGCTGCCGACGCGGGCCTGCAGGCCGTGAAGTTCCAGAAGCGCACTCCCGCGATCTCCACGCCGGAGCACATGAAGAACACCCCGCGCAGCACCCCATGGGGCGACATGACCTACCTGGAGTACCGCTACCGCGTCGAGTTCGACCGCGACCAGTACATCGAGATCGGCGACCACGCGACCCTCCGCGGGCTCGACTGGTTCGCGTCGCCGTGGGACGAGCCGTCGGTCGACTTCCTCGAGGACCTCAACGTCGTCGCGTACAAGATCGCCTCGGCGTCCGTCACCGACCTCGGCATGCTCGCCGCCGTCGCCGTGACCGGCAAGCCCGTCATCCTGTCGACCGGCATGTCCACGCTCGAGCAGATCGACGCCGCCGTCGAGGCCCTCGGCACCGACCGCCTCGTCCTCATGCACGCGACGTCGACCTACCCGCTGCCGGCCGAGGAGGCGAACCTCCGCATGATCGACACCCTCGCCCACCGCTACGCGGGCGTCCCCGTCGGGTACTCCGGCCACGAGCCCGGCCTGCAGATCTCCATCGCCGCCGTTGCCCTCGGTGCCACGGCCGTCGAGCGCCACATCACGCTCGACCGCACGATGTGGGGATCCGACCACGCCGCGTCGCTCGAGCCGCACGGCCTGAAGACGCTCGCCCGTGACATCCGCATCATCGAGACCGCCCTCGGCGACGGCGTGAAGAGGATCTTCCCCGGCGAGCAGGCACCGCTCGCGAAGCTGCGTCGCGTCGGCGCGTGAGCGGATGCAGTCCCCATCCGACCGCCGGCGAGCAGGCACCGCTCGCGAAGCTGCGTCGCGTCGGCGCGTGAGCGGCCCGGTCGACGGGACCCGCGCCTTGGAAGCGCCGGCTGACGGCAGTGGGTCGACGGGCGGACGGGAGGCGCGCCTCCCGTCCGACGCGTCACCACGCGTCCGACGCGTGGTCGGCCTGGTCGACACCGACTCGTTCGCGAAGTGGGGCGCCCACCTGCTGGCGAGCGCACCGGCGGACTGGGACCTGGAGCTGCGCACCGTGGCGACCCCGAGGTCGGCGAGTCCGAAGCAGCTGCGGTCGGCGTTCCGCGGGCTGGACCGGCGCCTCGCCCACCTGCACCGGGAACCGCCAGCGCCGAAGGACGTCGACGCCGTCGTCGAGGAGCTCCGACAGGACCCGCCGGACGCCGTCCTGGTGTCGTTGATCGGACCGGTGGCCGAGCTCGTGATCGACGAGGTACACCGGCGGATCCCGGACCGGCCGGTGCTGGTCTCGGGGCTGCCGGGGATCTCGTTCCCGTCGAAGTGGAAGGGCATCTTCTTCCGCGCCCGGGCCGACCTGTTCGTGCTGCACAGCCATCGTGAGGTCCGCGCGTACGAGGAGATGGCGCGCGAGGGCGGCGTCGAGCCGCACTTCGCGCTCGCCACGCTGCCCTTCGCGCGGGGGGTCGGCGCGACCGGCGGCGCCGGCGCGAGCGATGGTGCGGGCTCGACCGGCCGCGACTCCGTCGTCTTCGCTGCGCAGCCGAGTGTGCCGTTCGAGCGGGCCGACCGTGCCCTCGTCGTGCGGTGGCTCGTCGAGACGGCGCGGGCGCACCCGGAGTGGCGCGTCGTCATCAAGACGCGCGCTGCGGCCGGTGAGCACCAGACGCACCGCGAGGAGCACCCGTACCCGGACCTGGTGCCCGCGGACGCGCCGACCAACCTCGTGGTGGAGAGCGGCCCGATGGCCGAGCACCTCGACCGTGCGGTGGCGCTCGTGACGATCAGCTCGACCGCGGTGCTCGAGGCGGCGGCGCGAGGCGTGCCCGCACTCACGCTGACCGACTTCGGGATCGGGCGGCACCTGATCAACGAGGTGTTCGTGGGGAGCGGCCTCGAGGGTGACGCCGTCGACCTGGTCGACGGACGGTTCGGTGTCGTCCGGCCGGAGTGGATGCGGGACAACTACTTCCACCCGGCCTCGGAGGACGACTGGCAGCACCGACTCGTGGAGCTCATGGCCCGACGGGACGCCGGCACGTTGGTGGACCGGGCACCGGCACGGCGGAGTCGCGGTGGGGTGCTGCGCCGTGCATGGGAGCGGAAGAACGCCCTCGGTGGGGCCGATCGCAGTCCGCTCGGGCTGGTTGCGCTGGGCATCGGGGCGCCGATCCGGGGCGCGAAGCGGCTGGCGCGACGCGTGCGGGCGCTGGTCGATCCGCCGGAGCCCGTGGTGGTGGCGGCGCCGACGTCGCAGCGTGCGGGGGCGCGGGCCGCTGTGCCCGTGCCGGGGGCCACCGCTGGGACGGCCACGGCGGCGGCCGCCCCGGCCGCGGCGGCGGCTCGTTCAGAGCGCCTTGGCCACCGCGAGCAGGAGTTGGTCGCGGGTCGGGACGCCGGGTGAACGGAAGACCTCGGTGCCGTCGTCCTGCCGCACGATGATCGTGGGCGTGGACCGGATACCGAGGTCTTCCGCGTCGTCGGGGTGTGCCGCCACGTCGCGTTCGGTCACGGTGAGCCCGGGGACGAGCGCCGAGGCCTCGGCCGACACCCGGCGGGCGGCGGCGCACGGCGCACAGAAGGCGGACGTCCAGAGGTCGAGCTGCATGTGGTCCTGCAACGCGGCGGGTAGGGGTTCTACTCCCGGTCGAACTCGCCGCTGCGGTCGCCGCGGTCCTGCAGGTCGTCGACCGGGTCGGACTCGCCGGGCTCGTAGGTGAACTCGACCGAGATCTGGTCGAGGACCTGGCGGGACTTGGTGGCGCGGTAGGTGAAGGCGGTCTGCAGGCCCTCGACGTCGGCGAACACCGTGACCTCGTCGTCCAGCGCGTCGCTCGTGGCGGTGCGGGTGTCGGTCGTGCCGTCGAAGGGGCCGCCGTGGAAGATCGCGGTGTACTCGTCGCCTTCGTGGATGGTGATGTCGCTCATGCCTCCCTTCTATCAGGCGGCGGCTGGTGCAGTCTGTCCGGCCCGTCGTTGCGCTATTCATAGCACGGCTATATAGTTCGGCTATGGAAACACCGCGTGAGCAGACGATCGAGACCCTCCTCGTCTCCGTCAACCGCCTGATCCGCAGCGCCGTCCAGTCGACGGGCAACACCACGTCCACCGCGGTCTGGCGCACGCTCGGCATCCTCGAGACCGACGAACCACTGCGACTCGGTGAACTGGCCACCGCCTCCCGCGTGGCGCAGCCCACGATGACCCGGCTCGTCGCCGGCATGCTCGCCGACGGCCTGGTCAGCCGCAGCGTCGACCCGGACGACTCCCGCGGGCAGCTCATCGAACTCACCGAGGCCGGACGCGAACGGCTCGCTTCCTGGCGCTCCACCCTCACCAGCACGGTCGGTCCGTTGTTCGCCGACCTGACCGACGACGACTGGGACGTCCTGCACCACGCGGCGAACCTGATCGCCCAGCGCACCCGGACAACCCCCAACGGAACGGAGATCCCCGCGTGAACGCCCACGCACCCGCCGGCCAGTCCGGCTCCATCCTCAAGCAGTCGTCCGCGGTCTGGGCGATCGCCTTCGCCTGCGTCGTCGCGTTCATGGGCATCGGCCTCGTCGACCCGATCCTCCCGGCGATCGCGGCGTCCCTCAAGGCGACCCCCGCGCAGACCGAACTGCTCTTCACGAGCTACCTCGCCGTCACCGGCGTCGCGATGTTCTTCACCAGCTGGGTCTCCAGCCGCATCGGCGCGAAGCGCACCCTGCTCATCGGACTCGCCCTGATCGTGCTCTTCTCGGTGCTCGCGGCGACGTCGAACAGCGTGTGGAGCATCATCGACTTCCGTGCCGGCTGGGGCCTCGGCAACGCGCTCTTCATCTCCACCGCGCTCGCGACCATCGTCGGGGCAGCGTCGGGCGGCACCGCCTCGGCGATCATCCTGTACGAGGCAGCGCTCGGCCTCGGCATCGCCGTCGGTCCCCTCGTCGGAGGCCTGCTCGGTTCGGTGAGCTGGCGCGGCCCGTTCTTCGGCGTCACGACCCTGATGGCCGTCGCGTTCATCGCCATCGTCGCCCTGCTGAAGACCGGCAGCCTCGAGAAGCCCACGCCGACGAAGCTCTCCGCACCCTTCCGCGCCCTGACCCGTCCGGCACTCGCCGCCCTCGCCGCGACCGCGCTGTTCTACAACATCGGCTTCTTCGTCCTGCTGGCGTACACGCCGTTCCCGCTCGGCTTCGGCGCGCTCGGCATCGGGTTCACGTTCTTCGGCTGGGGTGTCGGTCTCGCGATCACGTCGGTGTGGGTCGCCCCGATGCTCACCGCCCGTCTCCGGAGGACGACGGTGTTGAAGATCGCACTGCCCCTGCTCGCGCTCGACCTGTTCGCCGCGGCCCTCGTCGTCCGTTCCCAGGTCGGCCTGATCATTTGCGTCGTCATCGGCGGCCTCGTCCTCGGTGTCCTGAACACCGTGCTCACCGAATGCGTCATGGAGGCCACCGACCTCCCCCGCTCCGTCGCCTCGAGCGCCTACTCCGCCGTCCGCTTCATCGGCGGCGCCATCGCCCCGCCCGTCGCGACCCTGCTCGCCGACGCGTACTCCCCCTCGGCCGCCTACGTCTTCGCGGGTACATCCGTCGCGGTCGCCTTCGTCGTGATCCTCTGCACCACCAGGGTCCTGCGCCGCGTCGACGACGGTCCCGAGCCGGAGCGCATCGAGGCCGAGGCCATCACCGCCGGCGACATGGCGTAGCGGCGGGGTGCGGAGCGCTTCACGCGCGCCCCACTTGCACCCCGCACCCCGCTTCCCCACGAACGGGCGAAATGCCGGAGTGTCCCCCTTGGGCACGCCGGCATTTCGCCCGCTCGTGCGGAGCTGGCCAGAACCGTGCGGCAGGCGGGGTGGAGGGCGACCGCCTGGAGGCGCAGGGCGGCCTGCCGGGGTCGCCCCGGGCCTCCAGGCGGTCACCTGCAGTGCTCGCGGCTCGCGTCCGGACGAGCGGGCGAAACATCCGGGTGCGCCGGCAGGGCACCCTCGGCATTTCGCCCGCTCGGCTGGACACGGGCGTGCGGAGCCGCGACCAGGGCGGCGGCGTCGGCGAGCGGGCGGAATACCGCGGTGCGTCCACGGGGTGGCCGCGGCATTTCGCCCGCTCGGCTGGACACGGGCGTGCGGAGCCGCGCCCGGGGCGCAACCGCAGTCGGCGAGCGGGCGAAATGCCCGGGTGCGTCCGCCGGGTGACCGCGGCATTTCGCCCACTCGTGGTGAGGAGGCGGGATCGGCGCGGCAGGCGGGGCGGAGGGCGACCGCCTGGAGGCGCGGGGCGGCTTGCGGAGTCGCGTTGAGCCTCCAGGCGGTCGCCTGCACCGCGTGCGGCTCGCGTCCCGGACGAGCGGGCAGAACGTCCGGGTGCGTCCGCAGGGCGACCGCGGCATTTCGCCCGCTCGCGCATCCGCTCGCGCATCCGACGCACGGAACGGGCGGGAACGGGCAGGCACGGGCCGGCCAGCGCGAGCGGGCGCAGCGGCACGTACGGGACGAACGCAGGGCGGGAATAGGATCGGGGACATGGCAACCGCGAATGACCGCCTCGTCTGGATCGACTGCGAGATGACCGGCCTCGACCTCGAGGTCGACGAACTCGTCGAGGTGGCCGTGGTCATCACCGACTTCGACCTCGAGCCCGTGCACCCCGGGTTCGACATCGTCATCAAGCCGGACCAGTCCGCGCTCGACAACATGAACGAATTCGTGACGAACATGCACGTCACCTCGGGGCTCATCGAGGAGATCCCGAACGGCGTGAGCCTGGCGGACGCCGAATACCAGGTGCTCGAGTACATCCTGGAGCACGTCCCCGCTGAGGGCTCCGCACCCCTGGCCGGCAACACCATCGGCACCGACCGCGCGTTCCTGTCGAAGTACATGCCGCGGGTCGACGGGCACCTGCACTACCGCAGCGTCGACGTGTCGAGCATCAAGGAGCTCTGCCGCCGCTGGTTCCCCCGCGTGTACTTCAACGCGCCGGAGAAGCACGGTGGGCACCGGGCCCTCGCGGACATCCTCGAGTCGATCCGCGAGCTCGAGTACTACCGCCGTGCCGGCTTCGTCGCCGAGCCCGGCCCGAGCACCGACGACGTGCGTGCCGTGCAGGCCGACGTCGTGGCGAAGTGGGAGTCACGGCTGGCGCAGCCCGCGGCCGAGTAGCGACACGGGTGGTCCGCACCCCGTCTCGCATGTACTACTATTGAGTGGTCGCGCCGGTCCGCCGGTTCGAACATGGTGGATATAGCTCAGTTGGTAGAGCGCCTGGTTGTGGTCTAGGAGGTCGCGGGTTCGAGACCCGTTATTCACCCCAGTCGAGGGAGAGTCCTGTTGCGTGTGACGCAACCGGGGCTCTCCCTCAGTGTTTGTCAGGGCGCCGTCCGGCTTCGCCGCGAGTGGTCAGCCGCGAGTGGTCAGCGCGGTGTGGGACGATCCACCCGTGATGGAGATGTCCGCCGACGCGTTCGAGCAACTCGTGACCGACGAACTCGACCTGCTGCCCGACGAGATGGTCGACGGGCTCGACAACGTGGTCTTCGTCGTCGA